>NZ_BAABLV010000035.1:0-179033 GCF_039544535.1 Tessaracoccus lubricantis | reverse complement strand
CTGAGCAGTTCGGGGAGACGGTTGGCCAGCAGGGTGCCCCAGTGGTGGATGCGTGCCGGGCCGGTGAGGTGGCTGCCGTCGTGGTCTGTGGCAGGGATCTTGGTGGCGTCGATGGTGATGACCAGTTGCCGGACGGGGAGGGTGTCTTGTCCGAGGGCGGTGCGGGCGAGGTGGCCGATGGCGGCGGCGCGGCGGGCGTTGAGTTGGATGCGGGTGGCGTCGTCGTCGTTGCAGGCCAGTTCGCGCATCTCGGGTGGGAGGTCTTGTTCGGGGAGGTGGGCGGCGATGCCGGTGATGGCGTCGCTGAGGGCGATGCCGTCTGCGGGGTTGAGGCGCAGGAAGGCTTCGATCTGGCCGTCCTTGATCTCGGTGATGTGGACCTTGCGTTCCTTGCGTGCCCGTACCTCCTTGGCGGTGGCGGACGCGGGGTCTGCCGCGATGATCCAGGAGGGCAGTTCCTTCAGTACCCGGGCCCAGGGCCATTGGCCCAGTGCCTGGGCGCACTTGCGGTCGACCTGGGTCACGGCGTCGGCGCTGAGGCCCACGCACTCGGAGGCGACACGGCAGGCCTGGTGGAACCGTACGGTGCCGGCCAGCATGGCCTCCCACAGCACGGGGTGGCGGTCGCGTACGTTGAGGACGTCGGCGATCCGGCCGATCGCCGAGCCGGGGGAGATCCCCAGCGCGGCGCCGACCTCGAGTGCGACGAACTCCCCGACCGAGGCGGTGCCGTCGGCGCCGTAGCGGGTGAGTTGCTCGATCGTCTCGTAGGTGCGTTCCTCGTCGAGCTGGTAGGTGTCGATGATGGTGGAGATGGACACGGCCTGGGCGACTTCGGCCATCCGGGCCAGCGCGTCTGCTTCGGTGAGGTTGGCAAGGGCCTGGGTCAGTGTTCTGGGGAGCACTTCCATGGTCCCCACTCTAAAGCCGGCCACCGACACTTTCGTCAACACCACCTACTACTGCGACATGGAATGGATACAAGTAGCGATTAGGAAGCACGAGAGGGTCGGCGCCCTCCTTGGGTGTCAGGGCAGAGGGCTGTCGGCCAGCCAATGGCGCGGTGATGCCCCCAGGTGCCGGGTGAACACCCGCGAGAAGGACGAGGCGTTGACATAGCCAAGGTCCCGCGCCACGACGCCGACGGGCTCGCCGTCCCTCAGCCGCGACTGGGCGATGGTCAGGCGCCACTGGGTGAGGTATTCGCCGGGCGCCATTCCGACCACGGTCTTGAACCGGGCCGCGAACGCGCTGCGCGACATCCGGGCGGCCTGGGCCATCCCGGTCAGCGACCACTGTGCCCCGGGCGCCTCGTGCACCGCCACCAGCGCCGGGGTCAGGTCGGGGTCCGACAGGCCGGCCAACAGGCCGGGCGGCAGGCCGAGCTCCGCGGCGTGGGCCAGCACCCAGCGCAACAGCTGGATGAGGACCACCTCGAAGAGTCGGTCGGCGATCAGCCGATGGCCACAGCGAACGCTGTCGGCCTCTGCGAACAGCACGTCCAGCACGGGCGCCAACGACGGCACGTCGGCGAGCGGGATCGTCATGGCCGCAGGCAGCGCACCCAACAGCGGATGGGTGCCACCCCCTGCGAAGTCCAGCGCAGCGCAGGTGAGGTCTGAGCCTCGACGGGCGGGTTGTGGAAGGCGTGCCGCAGCGGCCGTGGATAGAACAGCAGGGTGGGCCGCCGCAGCGTGACCTTCGTGAGGCCGCCGCCGTCGTCAGGGTGCGTCACCTCCATCTCCCCGCGCCTCAGCACGTGGAGGAAGCCCCGCCCCGGCCGGGGTTCGAACGTCGTGACCCCGCACATGGGGCCGGTGTGGAACAGGCTGGTCTCGATCCGGAAGCGATCGAGCAGCGCGGCCAGGCGGTCGGGCCCCATGACACCTCCGTGGATGATCGGGTACATAACGCGGACGACGTGGCACCTATCGTCGCGCAATCCTCGCAAGGATGGAAGTGCCCGCACGGGCGGGCGATTGTCCGACAGGAGAAGCACCATGACCCGAGTCCCCCTCATCGATCGAGACGACACCAGCGGAGAGGTCAGCCGCACCCTCGACCACATCAACAGCGTCTTCGGCACCACCCCCACCATGTTCCGCGCCGTGGCGAACTCGCCGGCCGCCCTGGTGAGCATGTGGACGGCCTTCGGCGCGTACGGCGGCGGGGCGCTCGGCCCCGCCATCGGCGAACAGATCGCGGTCGCGGTGGCCAACGCCAACTCGTGCGAGTACTGCCTTGCGGCCCACACTGCGCTCGGCCGGCAGGCCGGCGTCAGCCGGGAGGCGCTCGCCGCCGCGCAGGTCGGCGAGTCCGACGACCCGCGCACCGAGGCCCTGCTGCGCTTCGCCATCGCCCTGGTCGAGCGGCGCGGCCAGGCCTCCGACCAGCAGTTCGAGGAACTGCGCCAGCTCGGCTGGAGCGACGAGGAGATCGTCGAGACCATCGGCCAGGTGGCCCTCAACGTCTTCACCAACTACGTCAACATCTCGCTCGAGGTGCCGGTGGACTTCCCGGCCGTCGAGCTGCGCCCCGTGGGCTGACGACACGGCGCTGACGACCGAGGCGGACCGACCGCGGCAAGGTAAGGTGGGGAGCCGTCGGTCCGAAGTGGTGGAGGTTGGTTGTCAGTGGCTGAGAATTTCGTTCACCTCCACTGCCACACGGAGTTCTCCATGCTGGATGGAGCCGCCCGCATCCACGAGCTCTTCAAGGGCGCGGAGAAGATGGGCATGCCGGCCCTGGCCATCACGGACCACGGGAACCTCTACGGCGCCTACGAGTTCTACAAGGCCTCCAAGAACTACGACGTCAAGCCCATCATCGGCCTCGAGGCCTACCTCACCCCGCGCACGCACCGCTCGGAGCGCAAGCGCGTCCAGTTCGGCGACGGCACCGGGGACGACGTCGCGTCGAAGGGTGCCTACACCCACATGACGATGTGGGCCTCCAACAACGAGGGCATGCACAACCTCTTCAGGCTCTCCACCCGAAGCTCGCTCGAGGGCTTCTTCTACAAGCCGCGGGCAGACCGGGAACTCCTCAACCTGTACGGCAAGGGCCTCCTCGCGACGACGGGGTGCCCGTCGGGCGAGGTCCAGACGTTCCTGCGCCTGGGCCAGTACGACAACGCCCGCGCCGCCGCCGCCGAGTTCCGCGACATCTTCGGCAAGGGCAACTTCTACGTCGAGCTCATGGACCACGGACTCGACATCGAGACCCGGGTCCGCAAGGACCTGCTGCGCCTGGCGAAGGACCTCGAGTTGCCGTTGGTGGCCACCAACGACCTGCACTACGTGCACTCGCACGACGCCGACGCGCACGACACGCTGCTGTGCGTCTCGGCCGGCTCCCGCAAGGCGGAGACCAACCGCTTCAAGTTCGACGGCAACGGCTATTACCTCAAGTCGGCGGAGGAGATGCGCTCCCTGTTCCGTGAACTGCCGGAGGCCTGCGACAACACCCTGGCCATCGCGGAGCGCATCGAGACGACGTTCGACGAGGGCATGGGCACCTACATGCCCAAGCACCCCGTCCCCGACGGCGAGACCGAGGACTCCTGGTTCCACAAGGAGGTCGAACGCGGCCTCCACGAGCGCTACCGCGGCGAGATCACGCAGGAGGTGCGTGAGCGCGCGGAGTTCGAGATGGGCATCATCGCGTCGATGGGCTTCACCGGCTACTTCCTCGTGGTTGCCGACTTCATCAACTGGGCGAAGAAGAACGGCATCCGCGTCGGCCCCGGCCGCGGCTCGGGCGCAGGGTCGATCTGCGCCTACGCCCTGCGCATCACGGACCTGTGCCCACTCCAGCACGGCCTGCTGTTCGAACGCTTCCTGAACCCCGAGCGCGTCTCGATGCCCGACTTCGACATCGACTTCGACGATCGCCGCCGCGGCGAGGTCATCCAGTACGTCTCCGAGAAGTACGGCAACGACAAGGTCGCGCAGATCATCACCTACGGCTCCATCAAGGCCAAGGCCGCCGTCAAGGATGCGGCCCGCGTCCTCGACATGCCGTTCGCCATCGGTGAGCAGATCTCCAAGGCGATGCCGCCAGACGTGATGGGCAAGGGCGTGCCGCTGGCAGACCTGTTCAACGAGCAGCACAAGCGTTATGCCGAGGGCAACGAGTTCCGCGAGCTGTACCAGTCATCCCCGGACGTGCGCACCGTCGTCGACACCGCCAAGGGCCTCGAGGGCCTCAAGCGGCAGTGGGGCGTGCACGCGGCCGGCGTGATCATGAGCTCGGACCCGCTCATCGACATCATCCCGTTGATGAAGCGCGAGGCCGACGGCGCCATCATCACGCAGTTCGACTACCCGGGCTGTGAGTCCCTGGGCCTGATCAAGATGGACTTCCTGGGGTTGCGCAACCTCACCGTCCTCGACGACGCAGTGCGCAACATCAAGCTGAACCGCGACTTCGACCTCGATCTCGACTCGCTGGTCGACGACATGTCCGACAAGGCCTCCTACGACCTGCTGGCCAGCGGGGACACGCTGGGCATCTTCCAACTCGACGGCGGCGGCATGCGCACGCTGCTGCGCCTCATGCAGCCGGACAACTTCGAGGACATCTCGGCCGCCCTCGCCCTCTACCGGCCGGGCCCGATGGGCGCGCAGTCGCACACCAACTACGCCCTGCGCAAGACCGGCCAGCAGGAGATCGTCCCGATCCACCCCGAGCTGGAGGAGCCGCTCGAGGACATCCTCTCGACCACCTACGGCCTCATCGTCTACCAGGAGCAGGTCCAGCAGATCGCCCAGCGCGTCGCCGGCTACTCGTTGGGCAGGGCGGACCTCCTGCGTCGGGCCATGGGCAAGAAGAAGAAGGAGGTCCTCGACGCGGAGTTCGTGCCGTTCTCCGAGGGCATGCGGGCCAACGGGTACTCCGACGCCGCGATCAAGGCGCTGTGGGAGATCCTCGTCCCGTTCTCCGACTACGCCTTCAACAAGGCCCACACCGCCGCGTACGGCGTCATCTCCTACTGGACCGCCTACCTCAAGGCGAACTACCCGGTGGAGTACATGGCGGCGCTGCTGCAGTCGGTGCGCGACGACAAGGACAAGTCGGCGCAGTACCTCGCCGAGTGCCGCCACATGGGCATCGAGGTGCTGCCGCCTGACGTGAACTCGTCGGAGGTCATGTTCACGCCCGTCGGCGAGCACATCCGGTTCGGCCTCGGTGCGGTGCGCAACGTGGGCGACAAGGTCGTCACCGCGTGGGTGGAGGAGCGCAAGCGCCTCGGCCCTGCCGCCGACTTCTACGACTTCCTCGACAAG
Source organism: Tessaracoccus lubricantis (assembly GCF_039544535.1). NCBI lineage: Bacteria > Bacillati > Actinomycetota > Actinomycetes > Propionibacteriales > Propionibacteriaceae > Tessaracoccus > Tessaracoccus lubricantis. Next base: position 173,745 of record NZ_BAABLV010000035.1, on the reverse strand, counting down.
GCCCCGCTCCCGATCTGCAACAAGCGGGTGATCGAGTCGCTCATCAAGTCCGGCGCGTTCGACGAGATGGGCCACACCCGCCGCGCGCTCATGGGCATCTTCGAGAACGCCGTCGACTCGGTCATCGACCTCAAGCGCAACGCCGAGCACGGCCAGGACGGGTTCGACTTCGGGTTCGACACCGAGGGCACCGACGCGGCGGCCAGCCTGCGCGAGGTCGTCCCCGAGGTCGACGAGTGGGACCGTCGCACCAAGCTCGGCTTCGAGCGCGAGATGCTGGGCCTCTACGTGTCGGACCACCCGCTCAACGGCCTCGAGCACGTGCTCCAGGCCAACTCGGAACGCTCCGTCGCGTCCGTGGCGTCGGCGGAGGGATACCGCGGGCCCACGAAGATCTGCGGCCTCGTCACCTCCGTCGCGCGCCGGGTCAACAAGGCGGGCAACATCTGGGCGATCATCACGGTGGAGGACCTCACCAGTTCGATCGAGGTCACCGTCTTCCCACGGGTCTACGACCAGGTGGCGCAGTACCTCGAGCCGGACACCATCGTCGCCGTCAGCGGCATCGCGGAGGACGGCGAGGACCGCGGCCGCATGCGGGCCCAACAGGTCATCACGCCGCACGTGAGCGCCGAGGGCAACGTGGGGCCGCTGGCCCTGTCGCTGCCGGCCGTGCGCTGCACCCCCGGCCTGGTGAGCCGACTCAAGGAGATCCTCGCCCAGTATCCCGGCGCTGCGGAGGTGCACCTGAGCCTGCGCACGGGCGACAAGATCAAGACGTTCCGCCTCGGCGACGGCTACCGCGTGGACCTCACCTCGGCCCTGTTCGCGGACCTCAAGGCAGTGCTCGGCCCCGCCTGCGTCGGCATGGGACGGGGCGCCGATGTCTGAGGGCCTCCTCGTCGTCACCCGGCGCAGCCAGCTGGCCGAGTTGTGGGACAACAGCTGGTGGCGCTTCGTGGTCTTCGTCGCCTCCTCGGTGCTGGTCGGCGCGTTGGGCGGCCTGCTGTGGTCGGCCACGGCGCCGCGCCCCACCTACCTCGTCCAGGAGGACCTCACCGCCTTCATCTCCGAGCGGGGCCAGGCAGCGATGATCGGCGCCGACGCCAGCTTCGTGCTGATCACCGGCATCGTGGGCGTCGGCATCGGCCTGGTGGGCTGGTTCGTCCTGTACCGCCGCGGCTGGCTGGTCATCGTCGGGTCGATCGTGGCTGCGGCCGCCGCCTCGCTCATGACGTGGCGCCTCGGGCTCATCGTCGGCGACACCGGGTTCGCGCAGCGGCTGGCCTCCGCCTCGGCCGGTGACGTCGTCCCGGTCGACCTCCAGCTCCGCGCCCTGGCTGCGCTGTTGGTGGCGCCCTTCGCGGCGATCACCCCCGTGATGCTGTTGGCCGCCTTCTGGCCGGAGCCGCTCGATGAGCAGCACCTCGAGGAGCTCGAGCCCACGCAGTAAGATGGCTCATCGTGCTGCGCAATCTTGATTTCACCGGGGCCCAGGGGCCGTACCGGTCCATGCTGCCCCGCGGTTCCTTCGACGTGGAGGCGGCCGTCGGCGTGGTCCGGCCCATCGTCGCGGACGTCGCAGCGCGTGGCGAGGCGGCCCTGCGGGAGTACTCGGAGAAGTTCGACGGCGTGGTGCCGCAGTCGCTGCGGGTCCCGGCCGCGGAGCTCGCCCGTGCCGCGGAACAGCTCGACCCGGCGCTGGCGGATGCGTTCGCCGTGTCCATCCAGCGCCGCCGCCAGGTGGCCGAGGACCTGGAGCTGGACTCCAACCCCACGCCCGCCGTCCTCGCAGACGGTGCGCGGGTCGGGTTGCGCAACATCCCCGTCGAGCGCGTCGGCCTCTACGTCCCGGGCGGCCTGGCGCCGCTGGCCTCGTCGGTGATCATGAACGTGGTGCCTGCCCAGGTGGCGGGCGTCCCGTCGATCGCGGTGGCGTCGCCGCCCCAGAAGGAGTTCGGGGGCCTCCCGCACCCCAACATCCTGGCCCTGTGCCACATCCTGGGCATCGAGGAGGTCTACGCGGTCGGCGGTGCGCAGGCGGTGGCCATGTTCGCCCACGGCGTCGAGGGCCTGTGTGAGCCCGTCTCGCTGGTGACCGGGCCCGGCAACATCTACGTGGTGGCCGCCAAGCGGCTGTTGCGCGGCCTGGTCGGCATCGACTCCGAGGCCGGACCCACGGAGATCGCCATCGTGGCAGACGACACCGCCAACCCGGCCTACGTCGCCGCAGACCTCATCTCGCAGGCCGAGCACGACCCGCTCGCCGCCTCCGTCCTGATCACGCCGTCCACGGCACTCGCCGAGGCCGTCCAGGCGGAGCTGGTGCGGCAGGTGGACACGCAGAAGCACCGCGAGCGGATCCGCACCGCGTTGACCGGCCAGCAGTCCGCCGTCGTGCTGGTGCGTGACCTCGACCAGGCCGTGGCCGTGGCAGACGCCTACGCGGCCGAACACCTCGAGATCCAGACCGCAGACGCCGAGGCGGTCGCCGCCCGCATCCGCAACGCCGGAGCGATCTTCGTCGGGGGCTACGCCCCGGTCTCGCTGGGCGACTACTCGGCCGGCTCCACCCACGTGCTGCCCACCGCGGGGTGCGCCTGCCACTCCTCGGGCCTCAACGTGCGCTCCTTCATGCGCACGGTCCACGTCATCGGCTACACCGAGGGTGCGCTCATGGCCATCGCAGACGGCGTCGAGCGGTTCGCCCTGGCAGAGGACCTGCCCGGCCACGCGGCCGCCATCACCGTGCGGAGGCCGCAGTGATCAGCCTCGATGACCTCCCGCTGCGGGCAGACCTGGTGGGGGAGGAGCCCTACGGCGCGCCCCAACTCGACGTGCCCGTCGTCCTCAACGTCAACGAGAACCCGTACCCGCCGTCGCCCGCGATCAGGCAGGAGATGGCCGCGGCCATCGTCAACGCGGCCGGCACGCTCAACCGCTACCCCGACCGGGAGGCGCGCGCGCTGCGGGCCGACCTGGCCGCCTACCTGGGCCACGGCGTGACGGCCGACCAGGTCTGGGCGGCCAACGGCTCCAACGAGATCATGAGCCACCTGCTGACGGCCTTCGGCGGCCCCGGCCGCAAGGTGCTCACGTTCGCCCCGACGTACTCGATGTACCCGGAGTACGCCCGCAACACCTGCACCGAGTACGTCACCGTGCCGCGCCGCGACGACTACACGCTCGACGCCGAACTCATCCTCGGCGCCATCGCCGAGCACCAGCCCACCGTCGTGCTCATCACCACGCCGAACAACCCCACGGGCACCACGGTCCCGCTGGAGGTCATCGACGAGGTCTGCGCGAACACCGACGCCATCGTCGTGGCCGACGAGGCGTACCAGGAGTTCTCGAGCCGCCCCAGCGCGCTGGAGTTGTTGGCCAAGCATCCTCGCCTCGTGGTCTCGCGCACCATGAGCAAGGCCTTCGCGCTGGCGGGGGGCCGGGTCGGCTACCTTGCCGCCACGCCCGCCATCGTCGACGCCTGTCGGATCGTGCGCCTGCCGTACCACCTCAGCGCCCAGACCCAGGCCGTCGCCCGGGTCGCGCTCGCGCACGCCGACGAACTGCTGGCGCAGGTGCGTGCCCTCACGGCCGAGGCCCGCGGCTTCGAGGCCTGGGCGCGCACGCACGGCTACGCCGTCGTCGACTCGGGGGCCAACTTCTCGCTGATCGGGCGGTTCCCCGATCGCCACCAGGTCTGGCAGGCGCTGCTGGACAGGGGCATCCTGATCAGGGAGACCGGCCCCGCCGGCTTCCTGCGCGTCTCCGCAGGCACGCCCGCGGAGATGGCCTCGCTCAAGGAGGCCCTCACAGATCTCGAGCCCGAAAGGCAGCCATGACCCGCACCGCCACCGTCGAACGCACCACCAGCGAGTCGTCCATCACGGTCACCCTCGACCTCGATGGCACCGGCACGTCGCACATCTCCACCGGCATCGGCTTCTACGACCACATGCTCACGGCGCTGTCGAAGCACTCGCTGATCGACCTCACCGTCCAGGCGGAGGGCGACCTCCACATCGACGGCCACCACACCATCGAGGACACCGCCATCTGCATCGGCCAGGCGCTGAAGCAGGCGCTGGGGGACAAGTCGGGCATCCGCCGCTACGCCTCCGCGGTCGTGCCGCTCGACGAGGCGGTCGCCGAGGTCGTCGTCGACGTGGCCGGTCGCCCGTACGTCACCTGCCAGGGCGAGCCCGAGGGGCAGGTGTACGCACGCATCGGCGGTTCCGGCGTTCCCTATGCCGGTTCGATGACCTACCACTTCTTCGAGTCGCTCGCCCTCAACGCGGGCCTCTGCCTCCACCTCACCCTGCGTGCCGGCCGTGACCCCCACCACATCGTGGAGGCCGAGTTCAAGGCCCTCGCGCGTGCCCTGCGTGACGCCGTCGAGATCGACCCGCGCCAGCAGGGGATCCCCAGCACGAAGGGTGCACTCTGATCCGGCGGGTGGGGCTGCTCGACTACGGCTCGGGCAACCTCCACTCCGCAGCCCGGGCGTTCCGCAACGCGGGGGCCGACGTCGTGGTGACCTCTGACCAGGCCGTGCTGCTCCAGCAGGACGGCCTCGTGGTGCCTGGCGTCGGCGCCTTCGCCGCCTCGATGGCGGGCATCGCCGCCGTCGGGGGCATCGACGTGATCCGTCGGTGGGCCGAGGCCGAGCGCCCGCTGTTCGGCATCTGCGTCGGTCACCAGATCCTGTTCGAGGCGGGCCACGAGCACGGCACCCACACCGACGGCATCGGCCTCTACGACGGCGAGGTCATCGGCCTCGATGCCAGGCGCCTGCCGCACATGGGCTGGAACACCGTCGTGGCGCCGGCGGGCAGCGCCCTCTTCAGCGGGCTGGGCGACGAGCGCTTCTACTTCGTGCACAGCTATGCCGCCCTCACGGGGCCCGCGGACGCCCTGGTCACCACCGCGGAGCATGAGGACGCGCGTTTCGTCGCGGCAGTCGAACGTGGGCACGTCTCCTCGACCCAGTTCCACCCGGAGAAGTCCGGCGCCGCGGGGGCGCGGCTCATCGCGAACTGGTTGCAGACCTCCTGACATGACATCGGGCCGCCGGCACACGCCGGCGGCCCGATGCGTCCTGGGCGTCGTCAGGCTGATCGCGCCGGGGCCAGGGCCTCGGCGACGGCCGCGTCGAGACGCGCACGGCGCTCCAGCCATTCCTCCCCGGAGACCCACCCGGCGTTGTAGTCGAGGTCCCCGTGGGGGTCGACGATCGCCAGCACCCGTTCCCGACCGATGAGTGCCTCGGCGCCGCGCGCCACGGCGAGGTCGTCGAACGCGTCCCGCACCAGGCGGTGGCGCAGCGACTCCCATGGCTCGCCGCCCGGGCCGGGGTAGACGATGAAGGGGTCACCGCTGATGAAGCCGCCTCCGGCGCTGGTCTCCGCGAAGGGATCGATGGGCCAGCGCGACAGCTGGCTGGAGTAGAAGTTGAACGCCCAGTGCAGGAAGCCCTGCGCGTTCGCCTTGTACAGCTGCCAGCCGAGCGCCCGCGTGCGTATCGCGTCCTGGGCGATGAAGCGGTTGGCGACGTCCCACGACTGCGCGATGCAGTGGTAGACCCAGGCCGGCTCCACGCCGTGGGCCCGGAACGCGGGGACTGCGTCGGTGGCGACCACGGGGGTCTCGACCAGCGCGGCGAACTCCGGGTGCGACAGGGCGTCCAGCACGCGGCAGCCGTCGAGGAGGTCGAGGACGGACTTCCTGGCCAGCCGATAGGACTCGACGTGCTGGTCGTTGGGTTCGTCGGAGATGTGGAAGACCGTGCGGTCCAGGCCCAGCCGCTCGGCGAAGTACTGCTTCAGGAAGGGGATGAGGGCCCGCAGGAACTCCTGGTAGGACTCGTCGGTCGCGGCGGCGTCCCAGCCGAACATGTCGCGTGGCTCGCCGGCCACCCGTACCCGGAAGCGCGGTGCGGCCTTGGCGCCCCACTGGGTGAACAGGTGGGGGAGTTCGACCTCGTGGATGCCCACGGCGGTGAGCATGTCGAGCCACCGGTCGAGGCGCTCGGTGCCGAACGCGTAACGGCCGTCCTCGAGGCTGATGTCCAGGAGCTGGGTCAACCGCCGAGGTGATCGGGCACGTCGCACAGGGGGTCAGGCCCCTGATCCTCGCGCTCGACCCTGACGCGGTCCTGCTGGGCGGCGAGCTCGCGGAGAACGGCCAGCAGCTGCGCAGCGTGCTCACCACCCAGATCGCGTCGCTCGGGCTGACGCCGCCGTCGATCCACGTGGTGGAGGGTTCCGTCGACGCCATCATGCGCGGCGCGCCCCAGATGGCCGTGGCGCAGGCGCGTGACGCGATCGCCTCCAGCCTGATGGCGGAGTAGCGGCCTCGGCCATGGTGTCGGAGGGCGGCGCCGACCGGGTAGGGTGGGGCGTCGTGGAGAAGCTTCAACTGTTGCCCGCCGTCGACGTCCAGAACGGCCAGGCCGTTCAACTGGTGCAGGGCATTGCCGGCACCCAGAAGGAGTTCGGCGACCCGCTCAAGGCCGCCCTGCGCTGGCAGGAGGGTGGCGCCGAGTGGCTCCACCTCGTGGACCTCGACGCCGCATTCGGGCGCGGCAACAACGGCGCGCTGCTGCGCGAGATCGTGGGACGACTCGACCTCCAGGTGGAGATGTCGGGCGGCATCCGCGACGACGAGTCGCTGGAGCGGGCGCTTGCCACTGGCTGCCGGCGCGTCAACATCGGCACAGCCGCCCTGGAGAACCCCGAGTGGTGCGAGCGCATCCTCTCCGAGCACGGCGACCGCATCGCCATCGGGATCGACGTGCGCGGCGAGAACCTCGCGGCCCGCGGCTGGACCACCGAGGGTGGCCCGTGGCACGAGGTCGTCGACAGGCTCACCGCCGCAGGCTGCGAGCGCTTCGTGGTGACTGACGTCAACGCGGACGGCATGCTGACCGGCCCCAACGTGGACCTCCTCCTCGAGGTGGCGCAGCGCAGCGGACAGAAGGTCATCGCCTCCGGCGGCATCGCCACGCTCGACGACCTGCGGGCGCTGCGCCGCCACGTCGACCAGGGCGTCGAGGGCGCCATCGTCGGGACCGCGTTGTACGTTGGCCGGTTCACGATCGAGGAGGCGCTCGCCGTCGCAGAGGGCGCCATCGATGGCTAGGCCGCCCGCCAGCACCTTCGGTGCCGTCGACCCGACCCACGGGCACGTCCCGCCGCTCCTGACCGGGCGGATCAAGGACCTCCTCGCAGGCAAGAAGATCGCGATGACCGGCGTGACCGGCTTCATCGGCGAGCAGTTGCTCTGGAAGGTGCTCACCGAGTGCCCCGACACCACCACGGCCGTCCTCGTGCGACGCAAGGGCTCGGTCACGGCCGAGCAACGCGTCGTGGCCATGCTGAAGAAGAAGATCTTCAAGGACCTCGCGGACGCGGCCGGCGGCCCGGCGGAGCTGATGGCCGCCCGTGTCCAGGTCATCGAGGGTGACCTGCCGAAGGTGCCTGACCTTCCGCGCGACATCGACGTCCTCGTGCACTGCGCCGGCGACGTCTCCTTCGACCCGCCCATCGACCAGGCCTTCATGACCAACGTCGTGGGCACCAAGGCCCTGCTGACGAAGCTGCGTGAGTCGTGCTCCGACGAGGACGGCACCCTGGTGCGCGTACCGCACTACGTGCACGTGTCGACGGCGTACACCGCCGGCCGGCGCAGGGGCGCGATCCCCGAGGCTGCGCACGTCCACAGCATCGACTACGAGGCCGAGACGGCGGCGGCGCTGGCCATGGCGGAACACATCGAGGCCCGCTCCCGCAGCGCAGAGCAGCTCACCGTCCTGCGCAAGCAGGCGGAGGCGCTGCACCGCCAGGCTGGCTACCTCACCACGTCCGAGGACACGGAGCGTCGCCGCCTCGAATGGGTCAAGAAGGAACTGGTCCAGGCCGGTACCGAGCGCGCCCGCTCACTCGGCTGGACCGACGTGTACACGTTCGCCAAGGCCCTCGGCGAGAGGGTGGTCGCCGACCTGACGCACGACATGCAGGTGTCGATCTTCCGCCCCGCCATCGTCGAGTCCTCGCTCCAGTACCCCCATCCGGGCTGGATCGAGGGCTTCAAGATGGCGGACCCGATCATCCTGGCCTACGGCCGCGGACAGCTGCCGGAGTTCCCGGCCTCACCTGACGCCGTCATCGACATCATCCCGTGCGACTACATCGTCAACGGGCTCGTCGCCGTCTGCGCCACGCAGCCCGCCGTCGGGGAGGTGGAGTACTACCACGGCTCGTCCGGCGCCAGGAACCCCCTGACGTTCCGCGGCATCTACGAGCACGTGCGCAACTACTTCAGCCAGCACCCGTACACCTCGGGCCAGGGCTCGACCCCGCTGGCGACCTGGAACTTCCCGGGCGCCGAACCCATCGAGAAGCTGATGTGGGCGGCGGAGAAGGGCGTCAAGGTCGGCAACAAGCTGCTGAGCTTCGCGCCCCGCGGCAAGCGCACCCGGGCCATCGCCACCAGCTTCGACAAGACGTCCAAGACGCTCGAGTTCCTCGGCAAGTACCTGACCCTCTACGGCGAGTACCTCCAGTCCGAGCTGCACTTCGTCGACGACAACACACTGGCGCTGCACAACTCGCTGCACCCCAAGGACAAGGAGCGCTTCGGCTTCGACTCGGCGGCCTTCGACTGGAAGCACTACATGGAGGAGGTGCACATCCCGGCCATCACGGATCCGGTGCGCCGCCTCGAGGCCGTGCGCAAGCGCCGGCAGGCCAGGGCCGCCACGTTCAAGGACCTGAAGCCGGCAGAGCCTGGCACGGTGCTCGCGGCGTTCGACCTCGACGGCACCGTCATGGCCACCAACGTCGTCGAGACCTACCTGTGGGCACGGCTCCCAGAGCTCAGCCCGCTGCGTCGGATGGGGGAGATGGCCAGCATCGCGGCGCGGTTGCCGCTGTACCTCGGCGCTGAACGCCGAGACCGCGGCGTCTTCCTGCGCTCCATCTACCGGCGGTACGCCGGCGCCGACCTCGAGGCGCTCGAGGCCTACGTCGACGAGAAGCTTGCGCCGCTCATCCTGGACCGGATGTCGCCCGACGCCATCCGCCGCATCCGGGAGCACCGCGACGCCGGGCACACCACGATCCTGATGACCGGCGCGGTCCGTCCGCTGACCAGGCCGTTCGAGGGCCTGTTCGACACCATCGTCGCCGCGGAGCTGGCCACCGACGAGGACGGCCGCTGCACGGGCTTCCTGAGCGGGCCGCCGATGGTCGGCGAATCCCGCTCGGCCTGGCTCAACCACTATGCCAAGCTGCACGACATCGACCTGGGCGCCAGCTATGGGTACGCCGACAGCCACGTCGACCTCCCCATGCTCAGCACCGTGGGCAACCCCGTGGCGGTCAGCCCAGACATCGGCCTCATGCGAGCGGCCAAGTCGAGGGGTTGGTCGATCGTCGAATGGCCGGAGATGTCTCCGCTGCCCCGCTGGAAGATGTCGTGAACGAAAGGACCCACTGATGGCCCGTCCCGGATTCGTACTGGAAGTCGACGAGAAGACCCCGCCGATCATGGCGCCGGCCGGCGCGGAGCTGCGCCTCGAGCGACTCGGCATCGGCACCCGCGCGGTCTACCCGGCTGATGCAGTCGCCTCCAGCGACCCCACCGCGCTGATCGACTCCGCACTCACCGCGCCGCTGGACTCCTACTCGCTGGCCTCGCGCCTGCAGCAGGACACCAAGCTCACCGTCGTGGTCTCCGACCCCGAGCTGCCGCTGCCCAGGCCGCAGTTCGACCCGCGCCGCACGCTGGTCGAGCGGGTGCTCGAGGCCGCGGCCCGCGCCGGTGTCGACGACGTCGAGCTGGTCGTGGCCAACGGGCTCCGGCAGCGCTGGTCGCCGGCCCAGATCACCGCCGTGCTCGGCGACCGCGTGGCCAGCAGCTTCCTGCCCGACGGCCTCGTGACCAGCCATGACGTCACCGCGGACGACCTCGTCACCATCGGCGAGGCCGGCGGTGGCCCGGTCAGGCTGAACCGTCGCGTGGCTGAGTCCGACGTGGTGGTCGTGGTCGGCCTCGCCACCGGCATCACCTCGGCCTGCCCGCTGTCGGAGGGCCTCACGGACCTCGCCACGATCAACCGGATGGCCGGTGCGCACGCCACCGACGAGGCCCGCACCGCCGTCGAGGACCTCGTGCAGGAGAGGGTCGACGCCTTCGCGCTCGTCGCCGTCCTCGGCCAGCCCCTGCTGAGCGCCGGCATGCGCTTCGTGTCGAAGCGCGAGTGGGAGTGGAACCTAGGCGACAAGGCCGCCTACGCCGGCGTCCGCCAGGTGATCGGCGCCATGCCGCGCAACGGCGCCTCGCTGGTCCACAGCCGCATGTCTGCCGACTACGCCATCATCGACGTCGTGGCCGGCGCGCCCGCGGCGGTGCGTCGCGACGCCGCCCTCGTGTGGCAGGCCGGCAACTCCGTCGAGCTGCAGGGCGCAGCCGACGTGCTCGTCGTGCCCGTGTGGGGGGCAGCCACGGAGGAGGGCCCGATCGGCTCGCCGCTCGACGCCGCCCACCACGCACTCGTGACGGCGGCCGGCTCGCACCTCGGCAACCCCTACGTCCGCGACGGCGGCGTGCTGGTGGCGTTCCACCCGCTGCCCAACAAGTTCTCCAACCGTCGCCAGTCCGCCGCAGCCGACTTCTTCGCGAAGGTGCTGCCGGCCAGCACCGACCCGGGCGAGATCGCCGCCGAGCACGAGCCGCGCGCGCTGCAGGACGAGTGGTACCTCGACCTGTACCGCAAGCAGTTCGCCCACCACCCGTTGCGCACCTTCCACCAGTGGTACCGCATCGCCTCGGCCGCCGAGCGGTTCTCGGACGTGATCTGGGTGGGCGGGGACCGCCGCAGCGCCGCGCTCCTCGGCCATCGCGCGGCCAGCACCTATGCGGACGCGCTCGAGATCGCCTCGGATGCGGTCGGCAGGCAGCCGGGCATCACGTTCCTGCGCGGCCCCGGCCTCGCGCTGGGTGACGTGCGATGAGCCGTGCCCTGCCGTCCTGGGCCCAGCCGCGGCGCTCGAAGGCCAGGCCCCGGCTGACCCTGCTGGCGGACGCGGCGCGGCTGCTGAAGACCCTGCCCACCCGCCGCCCCACCGGGGCCCCGCCCCAGGAACGCACCGGCCTCGAACTCGCCGGCCGCATGCAGCTGCCGCAGGGCCACCTGAGGCTCAGCCTCCTGTCGCTGCGCTTCGACATCGAGTTCGTCGGCCTCGACACCCTCAACGGGCTGCGCCAGCCCCTGGTGTTCGCAGCCAATGAGCAGGGCGTGCTCGACTACCAGGTCCTGCGCATGGCGCTGCCCTCGCGGCTGCGGCCCACCAACGTCGGGCTGTCGCGCGCGCTGGTGCGCGGCCACAACGTGGTCGCGTTCACCGACGAACCACGGCACGGCCGCCTCGTCGGGGACTTCTCGACGGTGGCGGCGGAGCTCGCCAACCAGCACAACGTCGCGATCGTCCCGGTGGGCCTGGCGGGCACGTTCAAGCTCAAGGACATCCTGAAGCTGCCGTTGACCACCAAGCCGAAGGTGTCCATCCGCTTCGGAACGCCCATCTACGTGCGCGGCCGCTCGCTCGCCGAGGCCACGGCCGAGTTGCAGGACCGCGTCGAGCAGCTCGTGCACGAAGGCGACCTCAGCTGGTGGACCGTCGAGCGGCGGCGCCAGGGCCACGGTGAACTCGCCGCGCCCACGCCCACCCCGCGGTGGCGCCGACTCTGGGACCAGACCGCCCCGAAGCCGGAAGACCGGAATCGAATCTGGCGCTGAGATGACTGCCAACGACGCCTACGTCGAGCCGCACCTCACCTGGCGACTCCTCGGGCCGGGGGACGTCCAGGAGGTTGACGAGTTCCGGCAGCAGCTCGACGCACTCGACGACTCCGTGCTCTCGGGCGTGGCGGCGTCGATCACGCATTCGGGCCTGCACGTCGTCGAGGGGATGGCGGTCGGCGGCTGGGATGCGTACGCATCGCTGTCCGCTTTCGGGATCAGCTACGTGGCCGAGACCGACCCGCCGCGGGTCTACCTCATGGGTGGCGTGCACCCGGTGCACCGGCACCAGAACATCGGCACCGCGCTGTTTCGGTGGCAGTTCCGTCGTGCCGTCGAGTGGCGCGACGAGCACCGGCCCGGTCAGCCGCTCTGGGTGGGTTGCTACGCCGAGCTCACCCGCCCCGGGTCGGAGAAGGTGCCCCGGAACTTCGGCTTCGTGCCGGAGCGCTACTACTACGACCTGCAACGTGACCTCCAGCGCCCCGTGCGCCACTTCGAGGTCGACGGCATCACGTTCGCGCCGCTCGACGACGCCCGTGAGGAGGAGGTGCGCGTACTGCACAACCAGTGCTTCGCGCCGCTCGGTGGCTCCGACGTCACCAAGGTCGACTGGCGGCACCGGCTCGACGAGGCGACCTTCCGCTACGACTGGTCGTTCGTCGCACTCGACGGTGGGCGCGTCGTCGGCTACGCCATGAGCGGCGTGGACGAGGGTGGCGGCGAGGTCGATGAGGGCGGCGCCCAGGCCAGGTTGGGTGGTTGGACGGAACGCTTCGGCGTCCACCCGGAGTACCGGGGGCGTGGCATCTCGCTGGCGCTGATGTCGCACTGCCTCACCGCCATGCGGGCTTCCGGGTGCACCGAGGCGGGCATCGGCGTCGACACCATCGACGGCGAGGGCATCAAGCGGTTCGCCGCAGACCTGGGCTATGCGACACGCGATGCGGTGGCGCTCATGTCCACGGTCGTGGGGTGAGTGGGTCACTGTAAGCTGCACAGAGCACAGATTTTCCGAACATAGAGAGAGTGGGGCCGATGTCAGGGCATTCCAAGTGGGCGACGACCAAGCACAAGAAGGCGGTCATCGACGCCAAGCGGGGCAAGCTCTTCGCCAAGCTGGTCAAGGGCATCGAAGTGGCCGCCCGGCTCGGCGGCGGCGACCCCTCAGGCAACCCGGCGCTGGAACTGGCCATCCAGAAGGCGAAGAAGTCCTCCGTCCCCAATGACAACATCGACCGGGCCGTCAAGCGCGGCTCCGGGGCAGAATCCGGTGGCGCCGACTACGAGACGATCATGTACGAGGCCTACGGCTCGGCCGGCGTCGCGCTCCTCATCGAGTGCCTCACCGACAACCGCAACCGCTCGGCGTCGGAGGTGCGCGTCGCGGTCACCCGCAACGGCGGCACGATGGCCGACATCGGCTCCGTGCAGCGCGGCTTCTCCCGCATGGGCGTCATCGACGTGCCCAAGTCGCAGGGCGGCAGGGACGTCTCGGAGGACGAGGTCCTCGAGGCCGCGCTCGACGCCGGCGTCGAGGAGGTCGTCGAGGACGGCGACAACTGGGAGGTGCGCTGCGACCCCAACGACCTCGACGAGGTGCGCAAGGCCGTCGAGGGGGCGGGCATCGACTGGGAGGTCGCCGAGGTCCAGTTCGTGGCATCCTTCGAGACCCCCGTCGACGACGTGGAGGTCGCCAACCGCGTCTTCCGCATCATCGACGCGCTGGAGGACTGCGACGACGTGCAGAACGTCTACTCCAACCTGGACCTGACGCCCGAGGTGGCCGCGCAGCTCGAAGAAGAGGAGTGACCGTACGGGCATGCGAGTCATCGGCATCGACCCCGGCCTGACCCGCTGCGGCATCGGCATCGTCGACGGCACCGTCGGCAAGCCACCGCGGCTGGTCGCCGTCGGCGTCGTGCGGACGCCCGCAGCCCTCGACGTCGCACGGCGCCTCGTCGCGCTCGAGGAGGGCCTGGTCGGCTGGTTCGACGAGTACCAGCCGGAGGCCGTAGCCATCGAGCGGGTGTTCGCGCAGCACAACCTCAACTCCGTCATGGACACCGCGCAGGCCGCCGGGGTCGCCGCACTGACCGCAGCGCGCCGGGGCCTGCCGGTGGCCTTCCACACGCCTTCGGAGGTCAAGGCCGCGGTGACCGGCTCCGGTTCTGCCGACAAGGCGCAGGTGACCCTCATGGTCACCCGGATCCTCAAGCTCACGGAGGCACCCAGACCGGCCGACGCGGCGGACGCGTTGGCCATCGCCGTGACCCACGTGTGGCGTGGGTCAGGCACCAATCGTTACGCCGCGGCCGTCGCGGCAGCCAAGGGGAAGCGATGATCGCCCAACTCACCGGCACCGTGCTCACCGCAGGTGCCACCGACTGCGTGCTCGACGTCGGCGGCGTCGGCTACCTGGTCAACATCACCCCGTCGACCGCCGCCGCGTTGCGGCCCGGCGAGACCACCACGCTGCACACGTCGCTCGTCGTCCGCGAGGACTCGATGACGCTGTTCGGCTTCGGCGAGGCGGGGGAGCGGCACGCCTTCGTCGTGGCGCAGAGCGCCTCCGGCGTCGGCCCGAAGCTCGCGCTGGCGATCGTCTCCGTGCTCACGCCGGCCGAGTTGCGGCGCGCCGTGCAGACCGAGGACATCCGGCGCCTCACCTCGGTGCCCGGCATCGGCACCAAGGGCGCGCAGAAGATCATCATCGAACTGAGGGACAAGGTCGTCGCGCTCGGCCTGGACGAGGCGGAGACCGCCCGGCCCAGTGCCGCATCCGAAGGTGCCGACGAGCAGTGGCGCCTCCAGGTCAGCGAGGGCCTGCAGTCACTGGGCTGGTCGGCGCGCGACGCCGAGGCCGCCTGCGACAACGTGGCCCACCTCGTCGACGAGGATCCGGCCATGCCCATCGGCAAGCTGCTGCGCGCCGCCCTCAACTCGTTGGCGAGGCGCTAGTGGAACACGCAGAGACCGACCCGTACGCCCAGGTCGAGGAGCGCGACTACGAGGCCGCCCTGCGCCCGAAGACGCTGGCCGAGTTCGACGGCCAACCCCGGGTACGCGAGCAGCTGGCACTCGTGCTGGACGCCGCGCGCCACCGCGGCACCACCCCTGACCACGTGCTGCTCTCGGGCCCGCCCGGGTTGGGCAAGACCACGCTGGCGATGATCATCGCCGAGGAGATGGGGGTGGGGCTGCGCATCTCGTCGGGCCCCGCCATCCAGCACGCGGGCGACCTCGCCGCCATCCTCTCGGGCCTCGACGAGGGCGAGGTGCTGTTCCTCGACGAGATCCACCGCCTCTCGCGGCCGGCCGAGGAGATGCTCTACCTGGCCATGGAGGACTTCCGGGTGGACGTGATCGTGGGCAAGGGCCCCGGCGCCACGGCCATCCCGATCGAGCTGCCGCCGTTCACGCTGGTGGGCGCCACCACCCGAGCCGGCATGCTGCCCGGGCCGCTGCGCGACCGCTTCGGCTTCACGGCCCAGCTCGACTTCTACGACCCGGCGGACCTCTCGGGCATCGTGGCCAACTCGGCAGGCAAGCTCGGCGTGTCGATCCACCCCGACGCCACCGACGAGATCGCCAGGCGCTCGCGCGGCACGCCGCGCATCGCGAACCGGCTGCTGCGCCGTGTGCGGGACTTCGCCCAGGTCAAGGGACACCCGCAGGCGCACCGCGCAGTGGCCCGCGCGGCCCTCGAGCTGTACGAGGTCGACGAACGTGGCCTCGACCGGCTCGACCGCGCAGTCCTCGGCGCGCTGTGCAACCTGTTCGACGGCGGCCCGGTCGGCCTGTCCACCCTCGCGCTGAGCGTGGGGGAGGAGATCGAGACGGTCTCCGAGGTGGCCGAGCCGTTCCTCATCCGCGAGGGGCTGCTCGTCCGCACGCCACGCGGCCGGGTGGCGACCCGCGCCGGCTATGCCCACATGGGGCTTCGCCCGCCTGCGCAGAACCCCGCACTGTTCGACTGACCATTTGACGGCACCGGTACCTCAGGTGCTGACTTTTTCCCGGCCTCCGCTATTCTGAGCGACGGCCCACCTACCTCGACGGAGATGTCCATGCCACCAGGATTTGAACTGCCGATCATGATCATCGCGATGGTCGCGTTGTTCTACTTCATGATCATCCGCCCGCAGCGCAAGCGCATGCAGCAGCACCAGGAGATGCAGCAGCAGCTCCAGCCGGGCACGCGGGTGCTGCTGACCTCCGGCATGTTCGGCACCGTCGTGCACGTCGGCGAGCGGCAGCTCATCGTCGAGCTGGCCCCCGGCACCGAGATCACCGTCCTCAAGGGGAACGTGGCCCGCCAGGCCAACCCCGACGAGGAGGAGTTCGAGTTCGACGACGCCCCGGCCGACACCCTGAGCACCGAGGCCGTCATCCCCGACGAGGAACTCGGTGACGTCTACGGCACCGATGGCCTGGCCGACAACGAACCGTCCGCCCCTGGGACGGACCCGAACCGCACCGAGGATCCCAAGTAACCGTGGCTACGCAAGCTAAGAGGTCGCGACCAGGAGTCGTCCTCATCGTCTTCCTGCTCATCCTGGCAGGACTCTTCACCATCATGGCGGCCACGCGGACGTGGGGCCCCAAGCTCGGCCTGGACCTCCAGGGTGGCCAGACCATCACGCTGACGGCGACCAACAAGACCGTCTCGCTCGAATCCCTCGAGCTGGCGCGCGACATCATCCGCCAGCGCGTCGACGGCCTCGGCGTCGGCGAGGCGAGCGTCGCCGTCCAGGGCGAGCGCCACATCGTCGTCTCGGCCCCCAACGTCTCGCGCGACGACCTCGTCGACCTCGTCGGCGCCACCGCTCAGCTGGCGTTCCGCCGCATCCTGCAGGTGGGCGTCGGCACCGGCCCCGCGTCGGACCCGGCGGGCGAGGACGGCACGGCGCTGCCCGGCCTGCCCGTCGCCCCGACGCCGGAGGCTGAGGACGGCGAGGACCCGCAGCAGCTGGGCACCGCCGAGGCCATCGGCTACCAGCCCACCTCGGAGGACCTGTCGTACTTCGAGTCGTTCGCCTGTGGCGACGACACGCACGACGACCCCACCCGCGTGCTGGCCGCCTGTGACGCCACCGGCTCGCAGAAGTACCTCCTGGGCCCGACGGTCATCCGCGGGCAGGAGCTGTCCACCGCATCCTTCGGCGTCCCGCAGGGTGAACTGCAGTACGCCGTCACGCTGACGTTCAACGGCACCGGCACCCAGCAGATGTCCGAGCTGACCGGCGCCCTCGTTGGGCAGCCGGAGCCCAACAACATGTTCGCGATCGTGCTCGACGGCGTGGTCGAATCCGCCGCCACCGCGCAGGACCGCATCCTCAACGGGGAAGCGATCATCCGCGGCGGTTTCACGGCCGAGTCGTCGGCCGCGCTGGCCAACGTGCTGAAGTTCGGCGCGCTGCCGCTGAGCTTCGAGCCGTCCCAGGTGGAGACGGTCTCCGCCACGCTCGGCGGCGAGCAGCTGCGCGTCGGCATCATCGCCGGCCTCATCGGCCTGATCTTCGTGGCGCTCTACGCGTTCATCTACTACCGCGCGATGGGCATCGTCGTGGTGGCCTCGGTCCTCGTCGCGGGTCTGGCCACCTATGCCATGATGGTGCTGCTCGGCACCACCATGGGTGTGGCGCTGAACCTGCCCGGCATCGCCGGCGCCATCGTCGGCATCGTCATGACGGCAGACTCGTTCGTCATCTACTTCGAGCGGATCCGAGACGAGATCAGAGAGGGCAAGTCCCTCAAGTCCGCGCTCCTGTCCGGCTGGACGAAGGCGCGCGGCACCATCGTGATCTCCGACGCGGTGCAGTTGCTCTCTGCCGTCGTGCTGTTCATCCTGGCCGTCGGTAGCGTCAAGGGCTTCGCGTTCATGCTGGGCCTGACCACCATCCTCGACCTGCTCGTGGTGTTCTTCTTCACCAAGCCCATGGTCGAGTTGCTCGGACGCACCAAGTTCTTCGGTCAGGGCCACAAGCTCTCCGGCCTCAACGCCGAACACATGGGCGTCTCCCGGGATTCGCTGTTGGGCCGCCGTTTCCGTCGTGCGACCGCCACCCCGACGACCACCCCGCAGGAGGCCTGATGTCCACCACGGATACCAAGAAGCAGAGCTTCGCCAACCGCCTCTACACCGGGCAGATCTCCTACGACTTCATCAAGCACCGCCGGATGTGGTTCATCATCTCCGCGGTCATCATCGGCCTGAGCATCCTGGTGGTGCTCCTGCGTGGCCTCACGCTCGGCATCGAGTTCCAGGGCGGCACGGACTTCCAGGTCCCGATGGAGGTCACGGAGACCACGGTCGACGACGTGCGCGGCCACCTGGATGAGTTCTCCGTCGAAGACCTCAACCCGCAGGTCTTCTCGCTCGGCGGCGAGCAGATCCGCATCCAGACCCGCTCGCTCAGCTCCGATGAACTCGCCACCACGCGCGGCGAGATCGCCCAGATCGCCGGCGTGGCGCCCGAGGACGTCACGTCCAACGTCATCGGCGGGTCGTGGGGCAAGGAGATCTCGCGTCAGGGCATCATCGCGCTGGTCGTGTTCACCGTGCTGGTGATGCTGCTGATCGCCGTCTACTTCCGAGACTGGAAGATGTCGGTGGCGGCCATCGTCGCGGTGTTCCACGATCTCGTCGTCACGGTCGGCGTCTATGCCCTCGTCGGCTTCACCGTCACGCCGTCGACGGTCATCGGTGTGCTGACCATCCTGGGCTACTCGCTCTACGACACCGTCGTTGTCTTCGACAAGATCCGCGAGAACACCAGGGGCCTCGAAGAGACCAACCACACGTTCTCCGAGATGGCCAGCCTGGCCACCAACCAGGTCATCGTCCGTTCGCTGAACACCACCTTCATCGGCGTCATGCCTGTGTTGGCGCTGTTCATCGCCGGCTCGTTCCTCCAGAGCGGTCCCCTGGCGGATCTGGGTCTGGCGCTGCTGGTCGGCATGATCGCCGGCGCCTACTCGTCGCTGTTCATCGCCTCGCCGTTGCTGATGTGGCTGCGTGAGCGTGAGCCTGCCATGGTGGAGCACCGGGAGCGCATCGAGCGCCGCCGGGCCCGCTCCGAGGCCAAGGCCGCCCACCGCCAGCAGCTGCACGAGGGCGAGCTGGCCACCGCAGGCGTCGCCGCGGGTGACGCCAGCCCGGTTTCCCCGGTCACGCCGGGCGAGCGCCGAGTGCGCCGCACGTCCAGCACCAGGGCGGAACGGAGGAAGGGCAAGTGACCACGGGCGAGTCGGCGGCCCGCCGAGCGTTGGTCGCCGAACTGATCCGGGACGTCCCGGACTTCCCGAAGCCCGGCGTGGTGTTCAAGGACATCACCCCGCTGCTGGCCTCGGCGCAGGGCTTCCGGGCCGCGGTGACGGAGCTGGTGGCCACGGCACCCGAGCGCATCGACGTCGTGGTGGGCATGGAGGCCCGGGGCTTCGTGTTCGCGGCCCCCGTGGCCCTCGAGCTCGGCGCCGGGTTCGTGCCCGTCCGCAAGCCCGGCAAGCTGCCCGGTGAGGTGATCAGCCACTCCTTCGAGCTGGAGTACGGCTTCGAGACGCTTACCATGCACCGTGACGCCATCCGGCCCGGGGCGCGCGTCCTGGTGGTCGACGACGTGCTCGCCACCGGCGGCACGGTCGGCGCCACGGCCGCGCTCCTGAAGGAGATGGGGGCAGAGCTGGTGCACGTCTCCGTCGTCATGGAGCTGGGCTTCCTGGGCGGGCATGCGCGCCTCGCCGAGCTGGGCATCGACAACTGCACCGCGTTGGTGACAGTCTGAGCCATGGCCAAACTGCAGCCCGGCGGCCGGGGCGGGGTGTTGTCGCTGGTCAGCCTGCCCCGGATCGCCTCTTCCCCCTTCAAGGAGCTGGCCCGCCGTGGGGTGCTCGCGCTCCTGCTGCTGTTGGTCTCCACCAGCCTGGTGTGGCTGGACCGTGACGCCTACGTCGACAACACGACGCAGGACGGCGTCAGCCTGGTCGACGCCCTGTACTACTCGACGGTCACCATCACCACCACGGGCTATGGCGACATCACGCCGATGGCTCCGCACGCCCGCATGATCAACGCGCTCGTCGTCACGCCGTTGCGCATCGGGTTCCTGGTGTTGTTGGTCGGCACCACCATCGAGGTGCTCGCCAACGAGGGCAGCCGCAGCATCAAGGACAACCTCTGGAGGAGAAGGATGCGCAACCACGTCGTCGTCATCGGCTACGGCACCAAGGGCCGCAGCGCCGTCAACACCCTCCGTCGCCAGGGGGAGCAGCCCGACAGGATCGTCGTCATCGACAGCTCGGCGGCCGCCGTCAACGAGGCCAACCTCGACGGCCTGGCGGCGTTCCAGGGTGACGCCACCAGGCGCACGCTGCTGCGGCGGGCCGAGGTCGCGAAGGCGCGGCAGGTGATCATCTCCCTCGACCGCGACGACGCAGCCATCCTGACCACGCTCAACGTGCGCCAGCTCAACCCCACCGCCGGCGTCATCGTGTCGGTGCGGGAGCAGGACAACGTGATGCTGGTGCGCCAGTCGGGTGCATCGTCCGTCGTGACGAGTTCGGAGACGGTCGGGCGTCTGCTGGGCCTGTCGGCGATCGGCCCCGAGCTCGGCACGATCATGCAGGACATGCTCACCGGCGCCGAGGGACTCGAGGTGCACCAGCGCCTCGCGGAGCCCGACGAGGTGGGCAAGCCGCCGTCGTCGGTGCTGGGTGAGCGCGTGATCGGCCTCATCCGCAACGGTACGCTGCGGCGGTTCTACGACCAGACCGCCACGCGGGTTGAGACCGGCGATGAACTGATCGTCGTGCGGCGCGCCGCTCCGCCCGCGTCGAGGGACTTGCTGCGCGCTGCCGAGGACGAGTCCTGATCGAACGACGGTCTCGACCATCCAGCGGCCGCACTACACTTGGCCAGCATGACGGATGAGCCCCTCGGTGGAACCTCCCGGTTGGTGACCGGGCCGGAACAACCGCGCCTCCGCATGCGGCACCGGCTGGCGCGGCTGGGCGCCGTGCGGCCCAAGTCGGCCATCCTGGACCCGCTCAACCGCATCGTCAGGTCCAACCACCCCCGAGCCGATCTCGCGCTCATCGAACGTGCCTACCGCGTCGCGGAGCACTATCACGAGGGGCAGACCCGCAAGTCGGGTGACCCGTACATCACGCACCCGCTCGCCGTGGCCACCATCCTGGCCGAGCTCGGGATGACGGAACCGGTGTTGGTCGCAGCGCTGCTGCACGACACCGTCGAGGACACCGACTATTCGCTGGAACAGCTGCGCGTGGAGTTCGGCGACGAGGTCGCCCACATGGTCGACGGCGTGACCAAGCTTGACAAGCTGACCTACGGCGAGTCCGCCAAGGCCGAGACCATCCGCAAGATGATCATGGCCACCAGCGAGGAGGTCCGCGTCCTCGTCATCAAGCTGGCGGACCGCCTGCACAACATGCGCACCCTCGGCTACCTGCGCCCCGACAAGCGCGTGCGCATCGCCACCGAGACGCTCAACATCTTCGCCCCGCTGGCCCACCGCCTGGGCATGAACACCATCAAGTGGGAACTCGAGGACCTGTCGTTCGCCACGATCGAGCCGAAGGTCTACGCCGAGATCGTCGACATGGTGGCCCAGCAGGCGCCGGGCCGCGAGCGGTACCTGCGCGAGCTCATCGCCCAGTTCCAGAAGCTGCTGGCAGAGGCCAAGATCGAGGCCACGGTCTACGGCCGCCCGAAGCACTACTACTCCATCTACCAGAAGATGATGGTGCGCGGCCGCGACTTCAAGGACATCTACGACCTCATCGGCCTGCGCGTGCTCGTGGGCGACATCAAGGACTGCTACGCGGTGCTCGGCGTGGCGCACGCGGGCTGGAAGCCCATCCCCGGCCGGTTCAAGGACTACATCGCCGGTCCGAAGTTCAACATGTACCAGTCGCTGCACACCACCGTGCTGGGGGCCAACAACGAACCGGTCGAGTTCCAGATCCGCACGCACGAGATGCACCGCAGGGCCGAGTACGGTGTCGCCGCCCACTGGAAGTACAAGGCCGACCTGCGCGAGGGCGTGACCCCGGAGGAGGCGGGCCTGCGGGCCATGCACCAGCTGGGCGTCATGAGCAAGGAGACGGAGGACCCCAGCGAGTTCCTCGACTCCGTGCTGTTCGAGATCAACGCCGACGAGATCTACGTCTTCACGCCCAAGGGCGAGGTCGTGGCGCTCCCCGTGGGCGCGACCCCCGTCGACTTCGCGTTCTCGGTGCACACCGAGGTGGGCTACCGCACGATCGGCGCCCGGGTCAACGGCCGCCTCGTCGCGCTCAGCACGCCGCTGCAGCAGGGCGACAAGGTCGAGATCCTCACCTCCAAGGCAGAGGGCGCCGGGCCCAGCCGCGACTGGCTGGGCTTCGTCGTCTCCTCCAGGGCGCGCCAGAAGATCCGCCAGCACTTCTCCCGCGAGCGCCGCGACGTGGCCCTGGAACAGGGCAAGGAGACGCTCGCCAAGGACCTGCGCCGCGCGGGCGTGCCGCTGCAGCGACTCCTGACATTGGAGAACCTGACCGCGGTGGCCAACTCGCTCGGCCACAAGGACGTCCCCAGCCTCTACATCGCGCTCGGTGAGGGGCACATCGGCCCGCAGGGCGTCGTCGAGAAGCTCGTCCAGCTGCACGGGGGCGAGGACGAGACGGTCGACACCGTCACCGAGGACGTGGTGGTCAAGCAGCACCGCCGGCCCATCACAGACGGGGCGCACATCCTCGTCGACGGCGACGACTCCGTCACCGCCAAGTTCGCCAAGTGCTGCTACCCGCTGCCGGGCGACGACATCGTGGGCTTCGTCACCAAGAGCGACGGCGTCTCGGTGCACCGCCGCGACTGCAGCAACGTGCCGTCGCTGATGAAGGAACCGGAGCGAATCGTGCCGGTGGCCTGGTCGGGCAGTCAGGAGGGGGCCGCGTTCAGCGTCACCATCCAGATCGAGGGCATCGACCGCGCCCGCCTGCTCTCGGACGTCTCCTCGGTGCTGTCAGACCAGCACATCGACATCCTCGCGGTGAGCATCAACACCAACAAGCAGCGCCAGTTCACAGGCAAGATGACGTTCGAATCCGCGGACCCCACGCACCTGCAGCACGTGATGAACCTCATCCGCCGCGTGCCGGGCGTCTACGACGTCTTCCGAGTGGCCGGCTGAGCACCTGACGACACAGGAGCGGGCGCACCGAGGTGGTGCGCCCGCTCCTGCCGTGTCCAGTGACTACTTGGTGAAGTCCGCCAGGGTCTCCCGGGCCTGCTCCAGCCAGCTGGCGTACGTCTCGATGGACTTGCGGGCGTCCTTGGCGTTCTTCGCGTCGCCCTTCGCCTCGGCGGCGGCGAGGTCCTGCTCGAGCTTGGCGATCTGGTCCTCGAACATCTTCACCGTGCTCTCAGCGCGCTCGCGGGCCTCGGGATCGGTCCGGCGCCACTCCTCGGCCTCCAGCTCGGCAACCTTGTCGCCGATGGCGCGCACCCGGTTGTCCAGGTCGCGCATCGCGTTGCGCGGCACGTGGCCCAGTTCGTTGAACTGGGCCAGGAAGTCCCGGTGGATGCCCTTGGCCGCGTCGACGTCGGTGACGCCCTCCAGGTCCTTCTCGACCTTCTCCACGAGCGCCTGCTTGGCGGCCAGGTTCTCCGACTGCTCGCCGTCGACCGCGTCCTGGGCGGCGGTGCGGGCGTTGAAGAACTCGTCCTGGATGCCACGGAAGCGGGCCCACAGCTTGTCGTCGTCTGCGCGGCGGGCGCTGCCCGCAGCCTTCCAGCGCACCATCAGGTCGCGGAACGCGGCGGACGTGGCGCCCCAGTCGGTCGACGAGGCCAGCGGCTCCGCCTCGGCGATGATGGCCTCCTTGGCCGACTTCGCCTCGTCACGGCGGGTGTTCAACTCGGCGAAGTGCGACTTGCGGCGGCGGGTGTACTGCGTGCGGGCCGACGAGAACCGGTGCCACAGCTCGTTGTCCGTGGCGCGGTCGATGCGGGGGAGCGCCTTCCACTCGTCCAGCAGCGTGCGGAAGCGGTCGACGCCACCGCGCCAGTCGTTGCCTGCGGCGAGCTTCTCGGCCTCCTCGACCATGGCCTCCTTGGCGGCGACGGTGGCGGCGTTCTGCTCGGCGCGCGCAGCCTTGCGGGCCTCGATCTGCGCCGGGAGCACCTCGCCCAGGGCCTCGAGTCGGGCGGTCAGCGCGGGCAGGTCGCCGACGGCGTTGGCCTCGGCGACGTTGGCCTTCGCCGTCTCGATGGCGGTGCGCGCCTCCTCAGGCGACATCGCCTGCGCCTTCACGCGCGACTCGAGCAGGGTCACCTCCGCCGCCAGGTTCTCGTAGCGGCGGACGTAGAACGCCATGGCCTCTTCGGGGGTGGAATCGGGGATCTGCCCGACACTTCGCTCTGTGTCACCCGTGATGACGTAGACCGTGCCGTCTGCATCGACGCGGCCGAAGTCTGCGGGCGCTTGCGGTTCGCTCATGGTGCACAATCTAGCGGCAGAGCGTGGGATGTGCTCGTCAAGCCCATCGGTGTGTGCCGTCGGCTGGCAAATTGTTATGTTGCGGCACCGCGCGCGGGCCGCGCGGATGCCGGTACTGCGGCGCCAGCGGTACCATGGCCGCGATGCGTGAGTCGCTGCGGCGCATCTCCCGCCCGTCCCGCAGCCCGGAATCGTGTAGAGGTACCGCCACCTTGTCCCGCCCCAAGCCGCTCAGCGGTTTCCCCGAGTTCCTGCCCGCCGGTCGCTTCGTGGAGAACCGCGTCCTCGACGTCGTGCGCACCACGTTCGAGCTGCACGGCTTCGCGCCGATCGAGACGCGCGCCCTCGAGCCGCTGGACCAGCTCGCGCGCAAGGGCGAGATCGACAAGGAGATCTACGTCGTTCGGCGGCTGCATGCCGAGGCGGGGGACGCCGACGAGCTGGGCCTGCACTTCGACCTCACGGTGCCGTTCGCCCGCTACGTCCTCGAGAACTCCGGGCACCTCGTGTTCCCGTTCCGCCGCTACCAGGTCCAGAAGGTGTGGCGCGGCGAGCGCCCGCAGGAGGGTCGTTACCGCGAGTTCACGCAGGCGGACATCGACATCGTCGGCCAGGGCGACCTCGCGGCCCACCACGACGTCGAGATCCCGCTGGTGGCCCTCGACGTGTTCGAGAAGCTGCACAAGGACCTCGGCCTGCCGCCGGTCCAGCTCCACGTCAACAACCGCAAGCTCTCGGAGGGCTTCTACCGCGGCCTCGGCGTCGAGGACACCGCGGCCGTGCTGCAGCGCGTCGACAAGTACGACAAGATCGGTCCCGATGCCGTCGTCGAACTCCTCACCGAGGACCTCTCGCTCAGCCAGACACAGGCCCGGGCGTGCGTGTCGCTGGCCGGCATCTCCGCCACCGACGAGTCGTTCGTCGACGCCGTGCGCGCCCTCGGCGTGGGCTCTGACCTGCTCGACACCGGCCTCGAGGAACTCGCCGCCCTCATCCGCGTCGCCCGCCGGTCCGTGCCGGACCGCGTGGTCGCCGACCTCAAGATCGCCCGCGGCCTGGACTACTACACCGGCACCGTCTACGAGACCGTGCTGGTCGGCTCGGAGAAGCTGGGCTCGGTCGCCTCCGGCGGCCGCTACGACTCGCTCGCCAGCGACGGGAAGACCACCTTCCCCGGCGTCGGCTACTCCTTCGGCATCACCCGCATCCTCGCGCCGCTCATCGGGCAGAAGAAGCTCGTCGCGTCACGTTCGGTGCCCAGCGCCGTGCTGGTGGCGGTCGACAACGAGGAGAGCCGGGAACAGGCCATCGCCGTCGCCGCCCAGCTGCGGGGCCGGGGGATCGCCGTCGAGGTGGCGCCGAAGGCCGACAAGTTCGGCAAGCAGATCCGCTACGCCGAGCGTCGCGGCATCCCGTACGTGTGGTTCGGGGCCGGCCACGACGACTCGGTCAAGGACATCCGCAGTGGTGACCAGGTGCCCGCCTCGCCGCAGGAGTGGATGCCGCCCGCCGAGGACCTGCACGTCACCGTCGGCCCGGCCGACTGACCGACGTGTCTCGCATCGGGATCATCGGCGCCGGAAAGCTCGGCACCGCGCTGGCGAGGCTCGCGCTCGACGCCGGCCACGAGGTACGCATCTCGGGCTCGCCCCGACAGGCGATGATCGAGCTCGTCATCGGCACCGTGCTCCCCGGCGCGCAGCTGCTGCCGGAGGCCGACGTGATCGCGCAGTCCGACGTCGTCATCCTCGCCATCCCGTTCGGCAAGGCACACTCCGTCGACTTCGACGCCCTGGCCGGCAAGGTCGTCGTCGACGCAATGAACGCATGGGAGGCCGCAGGCGGCCACCTCGACGAGGACCACGACGGCACCACGTCGTCGCTGGTCAAGCTCCGCAACCCTGAGATGCGGCTGGTGAAGTCGCTCAACCACCTGGGCTACCTCGATCTCACCGCCGACGCACGGGAGGCGGGACACCCGCTGCGCCGCGCCATCGGCGTCGTCTCCGACGACGAGGAGGCCCGCCGCGTGGTGGCCCGGCTCGTCGACTCGATGGGCTTCGAACCCGTCGAGGGGCCCCGCTCGGCGTCCCGGTGCCTGGAGCCCGGCTCGCCGATCTTCGGCCGCCCCGTGTCGGCCGAGGAACTGCGCGAGGCCCTCGGGCTCTGATTGTTGCCCCGCGCGTCCCCCTCCATATGATTGCTGGACGAGCTGCACCGTCTATGCAGCCGAAGATAGGAAAAACTGAAGTGATTCGCACCTTTGAGGCCGGCACGCTGCGTGCCGCGCACGTGGGCCAGGAAGTCGTTCTCGCCGGATGGGTGGCCAAGCGCCGCGACCACGGCGGCGTGGCGTTCATCGACCTGAGGGATGCGTCGGGCATCTGCCAGATCGTCGTGCGCGACGAGTACCTCGAATCCGCCGGCATCCACGACCTTCGCAACGAGTACTGCATCAAGGTCACCGGCGTGGTCGACAAGCGCGAGGACGGCAACGTCAACCCGAACCTCCCCACCGGTGAGGTCGAGGTCGCGATCCGCGAACTCGAGGTGCTCAACCCCGCCGCGCCGCTGCCGTTCCAGATCGACGAGCGCACCACCGTCGGTGAGGACGTGCGCCTCAAGCACCGCTACCTGGACCTGCGCCGCCCGCGTCAGCACGAGGCCATGGTGCTGCGCTCCAACGTGACGCACACCATCCGTGAGGTGCTCGCCAAGCGGAACTTCTACGACATCGAGACCCCCACGCTGACGCGCTCGACGCCGGAGGGCGCCCGCGACTTCATCGTCCCCGCCCGCCTCCACCCCGGCAAGTGGTACGCCCTGCCGCAGAGCCCCCAGTTGTTCAAGCAGTTGCTCATGGTCGGTGGCATGGAGCGCTACTACCAGATCGCGCGCTGCTACCGCGACGAGGACTTCCGCGCCGACCGCCAGCCGGAGTTCACGCAGCTCGACATCGAGATGAGCTTCGTGGACCAGGACGACGTCATCGCGCTGGCCGAAGAGGTCATGGCCGCCTGCTGGCGCCTCATCGGCGTCGAGATGGAGCTGCCGTTGCCGCGCATGTCGTGGCACGACGCGATGGACAACTACGGCTCCGACAAGCCGGACCTCCGCTTCGACCTCAAGATCCGCGAGCTCACCGAGTTCTTCAAGGACACCCAGTTCCGCGTCTTCCAGAACGAATACGTCGGTGGCGTGGTCATGCCCGGTGGCGCATCGCTCCCGCGTCGCCAGTTCGACGCCTGGCAGGAGTGGGCCAAGCAGCGCGGCGCCCGTGGGTTGGCCTACATCACCATTGGTGAGGACGGCGAGCTCGGTGGCCCGGTCGCCAAGAACCTCTCCGACCAGGAGCGTGACGGGATCGCCGCAGCCATGGACGCCACGCCGGGTGACGCGATCTTCTTCGCCGCCGGCAAGCGCGAGCAGTCCCAGGAGCTGCTGGGCGCCGCCCGCCTCGAGATCGGCCGCCGCACCGGCCTGATCGATGAGGACGCCTGGAGCTTCCTCTGGGTCGTCGACGCCCCGATGTTCAAGTCGACGGCGGACGCCGAGGCGGCCGGTGACGTCGCCGTCGGTGCCGGCAAGTGGACGGCGGTGCACCACGCGTTCACCTCGCCCACGCCCGAGTGCCTCGACACGTTCGACACCGACCCCGGCTCGGCGCTCAGCTACGGCTACGACTTCGTGTGCAACGGCAACGAGGTGGGCGGCGGTTCCATCCGTATCCACCGCCGCGACGTGCAGGAGCGGGTGTTCCGGGTCATGGGCATCGGTCAGGAGGAGGCCCAGGAGAAGTTCGGCTTCCTGCTCGACGCGTTCAGCTTCGGCGCCCCGCCGCACGGCGGCATCGCGTTCGGCCTGGACCGCCTCGTGATGCTGCTGGGCGGCTTCGACACCATCCGCGACGTCATCGCCTTCCCCAAGAGCGGTGGCGGTTTCGACCCGCTGACCGAGGCCCCGGCCCCGATCGACCCGAAGCAGCGCAAGGAGGCCGGCGTCGACTTCGTGCCGCCGAAGGAGGAAGAAGGGGCCGCGACCGGCTCCTGAGCCCCGCATGAGCTACGACCTGTTCGGCAACCCGGACCCGACGCCGTCCCAACGCGGCGGGTCGCTGAGCGGCGCCTCCAACCCGGAGGCGCCGCTCGCGGTGCGTCTGCGGCCCCGCAACCTCGATGAGATCGTCGGGCAGCAGCACCTCCTGAAGGCGGGCTCCCCGCTGAGGAGGCTGGCCGACGGGCAGCCCATGTCGGTGTTCCTCTGGGGGCCGCCCGGCGTCGGCAAGACGACGATCGCCTCGGTGGTGTCGCAGGCCACCAACCGGCGCTTCGTCGAACTCTCGGCGGTCACGGCCGGCGTGAAGGAGGTCCGCGCGGAACTCGACGAGGCCCGCCGCGAACTGGCCCGCGGCTGCGGCACCGTCCTGTTCGTCGACGAGGTGCACCGCTTCTCGAAGGCCCAGCAGGACGTCCTGCTGCCCGCCGTCGAGAACCGCCTGGTGACGCTCATCGCGGCCACGACGGAGAACCCCAGCTTCTCGGTCATCTCGCCGCTGCTGTCGCGCTCCCTGCTGCTGCGGCTGCAGCCGCTGACCAACGACGACCTGTCGGTGCTCCTCGACCGGGCACTCACCGACGAACGGGGCGTCGCCCGCAGCACCGGAGAGCTGTTCGAACTCGCCGACGACGCCCGCGACCTGATCCTGCGGCTGGCCGGGGGAGACGCACGCCGCGCGCTGACCTACCTCGAGGAGTCCGCCGCCGCGGCCGACGCGAAGGGCGAGGGCGTCATCACGCTCGCCTCGGTCGAGTCGTCCGCGGACCGGGCGGCCGTTCGCTACGACAAGGACGGCGACCAGCACTACGACGTCATCTCGGCCTTCATCAAGTCCATCCGCGGCTCCGACGTGGATGCGGCGCTGCACTACCTGGCCCGCATGCTGGAGGCGGGGGAGGACCCTCGCTTCATCGCCCGCCGCCTGATGATCTCGGCCAGCGAGGACATCGGCATGGCCGCCAGCGGCGTCCTGCAGACGTGCGTGGCCGCAGCCCAGGCCGTGCAGCTGCTGGGCATGCCGGAGGCGCGCATCACGTTGGCCCACGCCACCGTCGCAGCCGCCACCGCGCCGAAGTCGAATGCGGCCTACCTGGCCATCAACGCGGCCATCGCCGACGTGCGCTCCGGCAAGGGCGGGCTGGTGCCGCCGCACCTGCGCGACGCCCACTACGCGGGCGCCGAGAAGCTCGGCCACGGCAAGGGGTACAAGTACGCCCACGACTACCCGCACGGCGTGGCCCCCCAGGTCTACCTGCCCGACGACCTGGTGGGCACCGAGTACTACCGGCCCACGGGCCACGGCCAGGAGGCGGCCATCGCCGAGCGCCTCGCTGCGCTGCGCGCACTGCTGGGCGAGGGATGAGCGTCGGCTAGAGTTACGCCCATGACGCTCATGACTGTTGGAGAGATCGCCGGGCTGATCGCCGCGATCGCAGCTTGCGTATTCGTGGCGCTGGCCGCGGTGCCGCTGCTGAAGGCCGGGCGCGCCCTCGACGAGGTGCGCCTCGCCGTCCGCGACATCGGCCACAACTCCGTGCCGGTGCTCCAGGAGCTCAAGGGTGCCGTCGCCACCACGAACACCGAACTGGTCAAGCTCGGGGCCGTGACGGAGGACGCGGCCAAGGTCACGGGCCACGCCACGGTCGTGAGTGAGAACGCGGCCCAGCTCTCGACGCTGTTCGCCGCCACGCTCGGCGGGCCGCTGGTCAAGACCGCCGCCTTCACCTACGGCGTGCGCAAGGCCCTCAGGGGGCGGAAGAAGTGAGCCGCTTCTTCTGGCTGCTCGTCGGGGCGGCCCTCACCGTCTTCCTGATGCTCAAGGGCAGGGAGCTGCTCCACAAGCTGACCCCGCGCGGGGTCGCGGAGCAGGTCGAGAGGAAGGGTCATGAGGCCGCTGCCGGCTTCGGCACCTTCATGGCCACCTTCCGCAGCGCCATGGCCGAACGCGAGGCCGAACTGCGCAGCGAACTCGACCTCTCCGAATCCACCAACTGACACCGATTTCCAAGGAACCACATACATGAAGACCTCCGAGATCCGGAGCCGGTTCGTCGACTTCTTCGCGCGCCGCGACCACACCGTCGTCCCCAGTGCGTCGCTGCTGTACAACGACCCCACGCTGCTGTTCGTCAATGCGGGCATGGTGCCGTTCAAGCCGTACTTCCTGGGCGACGAGCCCGCGCCGTTCAAGCGCGCCGTCAGCTCGCAGAAGTGCGTGCGCACCCTCGACATCGACGAGGTGGGCAAGACGACCCGCCACGGCACGTTCTTCCAGATGCTGGGCAACTTCGCGTTCGGCGACTACTTCAAGGAAGGCGCCATCCAGTACGCCTTCGACCTGGTCACGGGCTCCGAGGCCGACGGCGGCTGGGGCTTCGACGCCGACAAGGTGTGGGTGACCGCCCTGTTCGGTGACCAGGAGACCATCGACCTGTGGCAGAAGGTCGGCATCCCGCGCGAGCACATCCAGGAACGCGGACTGAAGGACAACTACTGGCACATGGGCATCCCCGGGCCGGGCGGCCCGTGCTCGGAGATCTACATCGACCGTGGCCCGGAGTTCGGGCCCGACGGCGGCCCGGAGGCCGACGAGGACCGCTTCCTCGAGATCTGGAACCTGGTCTTCCAGCAGGAGGAACTCTCCCAGGTGCGCCGCAAGGACGACTTCGACGTGCTGCGGCCGCTGCCCAACCAGAACATCGACACGGGCTCCGGCCTGGAACGCGTGGCGTACCTCAAGCAGGGCGTGGCCAACATGTACGAGATCGACGAGGTCTACCCGGTCATCGCGAAGGCCTCCGAGCTCTCGGGCCGCACCTATGGCGCCAACGAGCTGGACGACATCCGTTTCCGCGTGGTCGCAGACCACGTCCGCTCCGGCCTGATGCTGATGACCGACGGCGTCACTCCCGGCAACGAGGCCCGCGGCTACGTGCTGCGCAGACTCCTTCGCCGCGTGGTGCGTGCCATGCGACTGCTCGGCGTGGCAGACCCGGTCCTGCAGGAACTGCTGCCCGTGTCGAAGGCCGCGATGTTGCCGTCGTTCCCCGAGATCGAGGACGCGTGGGGCCGCGTCTCCCAGTCGGCGTACGCCGAGGAGGAGTCGTTCCGCCGCACCCTGCAGTCGGGCACGGTGATGTTCGACACCGCCGTCGGCGAGGTCAAGAAGGGCTCGTCCACGACGCTGCCGGGCGACAAGGCGTTCCAGTTGCACGACACCTACGGCTTCCCGATCGACCTCACCATGGAGATGGCCGAGGAGCAGGGCCTCTCGGTGGACCGCGCCAAGTTCGACGAGCTCATGAAGGAGCAGAAGGAGCGCGCCCGCGCCGACGCCAAGGCGAAGAAGGGCGGGGCCACCTCCATGGAGGCCTACCGCCAGCTCCGCGAGAAGGGCGACGTGCCGTTCCTCGGCTACACCGACCTCGACGTGTCGACCACGGTGCGCGGGATCATCTCCGACGGCGTGGCGGTGGACCGAGCAACTGACGGCAGCACCGTCGAGATCGTGCTGGCCGAGACGCCGTTCTACGCGGAGGCCGGTGGCCAGGACGCAGACCGTGGCACCATCGTCGGCGACGGCTTCTCGCTCGACGTGGTCGACGTGCAGCGCCCCGTGCCCGGCCTCGTCGTCCACCGCGTCGAGGTGTTCGGTGAGCTGCCGCTGGGTGCCCAGGCGGACGCCCGCGTCGACGCCGCAGCCCGCCATGGCGCCTGCCAGGCGCACACCGCCACGCACATCGTGCACGCGGCGCTGCGCGAACTGGTGGGCTCCAACGCCACGCAGGCCGGCTCGTACAACAAGCCCGGCTACATGCGCTTCGACTTCTCCTCGCCCAAGGGCCTGTCAGACCAGCTGAAGGCCGAGGTGGAGGCGCGGGCAAACGAGGCGATCATCGCCAACCACGCCGTCACCGCCCAGCAGATGAAGTTGGAGGAGGCCAAGGCGCTCGGCGCCATGGCGATGTTCGGCGAGAAGTACCCGCCGATCGTGCGCATGGTCGAGCTCGCGGGCCCCTGGTCGCGGGAGCTGTGTGGCGGCACCCACGTCGCCAACACGGCGGAGATCGGCGTGCTGAACCTGCTCAGCGAGTCGTCGATCGGCTCCGGCGTGCGCCGTGTCGAGGCACTGGTCAGTACCGACGCGTTCGCCAAGTTCGCGGCCGAGCGGGCGCTGGTCAACCAGCTCACCGAGACCCTCCGTGTGCGGCCCGACAACCTGGTCGAGCGCATCGAGAAGCTCGTCGCGC
The DNA here is from genome assembly GCF_039544535.1 of Tessaracoccus lubricantis. Classification (NCBI taxonomy): domain Bacteria; kingdom Bacillati; phylum Actinomycetota; class Actinomycetes; order Propionibacteriales; family Propionibacteriaceae; genus Tessaracoccus; species Tessaracoccus lubricantis. Next base: position 141,130 of record NZ_BAABLV010000035.1, on the reverse strand, counting down.
AGCTGAAGGACGCGGAGAAGTCCATCGCGAAGCTGCAGTCGGAGAAGCTGCTCGCGGGGGCGGCCTCGCTCGTCGGCCAGGCGGTCGACGTGGCGGGCGTGCGGTTCCTCGGGGTCGAGACCCCGGGCGTGGGCGGCGGCGAGCTGCGCACCCTGGCCCTCGACCTGCGCGAGCGGCTCGGCAGCGAGCCCTCCGTCGTCGCCCTCATCGGCGGTGCCGAGAAGCCCACGGCGATCGTGGCCACGAATGAGGCCGCGCGCGGCCTTGGCCTGGGCGCGGGCCGGTTGATCTCGGTGGCCTGCGCGGCACTGGGCGGCAAGGGCGGCGGCAAGGACGACCTGGCCCAGGGCGGCGGCACGGACGCGACGGCGGCACCGCAGGCCATCGCGGCCGTCCGCGCGGCGCTGGAGGGGCGTGGCTGACGGCGCCCGCCTCGGCATCGACTGGGGCAAGGCGAGGATCGGGGTCTCGGCGAGCAACGCCGGGGTCTCCTTCGCCTACCCAGTCGAGACCGTCCAGGCGGGGCCCGACGAGCTGCGTCGGCTCGCGGCGATCGTCGCGGAGTACGAGCCGGAGGTGGTCTACGTCGGCCTGCCGCTGACCTTGACCGGTGAGCGCAGCTTCGCGGCGCAGTTCGTCATGGACAAGGCCGCGCAACTCGTACGTGCGCTCCCCGCGACACGAGTGATGCTCGTCGACGAGAGACTGAGCACCGCGTCGGCATCCCGTAGTCTGGGCGACGCGGGTCGACGCGCCAAGCAGCAACGCAGGGTCATCGACCAGGCCGCGGCCGTGGAGATCCTGCAGCGGGCCCTGGACGCGGAGGAGCGTGCCGGGCACGTGGTCGGAGAACCTGTAGAGCTGGAGGCAGAGTGAACGCACAGTTCACCGATAACGACGGGCGCCTGAACTGGCGCCGACTCGGGTACACGGCGCGCAGTGCCTTCGCGGTGCTGCTGTCGCTCACGGTGCTGATCGGCGGCGGCTGGTTCGTGTACTCGAAGGCCAACGACGCCTACATCGCGTGGCGCACCGCCGACGACTACCTGGGCGAAGGTACCGAAGACGTCCAGATCGTCATCCCGCGGGGCGCCTCGATCACGCAGATCGGCGAGATCCTCCGCGAGGCTGACGTCATCAAGTCCACCCGCACCTTCCGGCAGGTCGCCACCCGCAGCGGCGAGTCCGACAAGCTGCAGGCGGGCCGCTTCAACCTCAAGAAGCAGCTCCCGGCGGAGTCGGCGTTCAAGATGCTGCTGGACCCCGAGAACGTCGAGCGCCTGATGGTGACCTTCCCTGAGGGCACGGTCTCCGTGCGGCAGTGGCAGATCCTCGAGCGGCCCGCCAACGCCAAGATCGGCCTCACCTACGCCGACATGGAGGCCGCCGCAGCAGACCCGAGCATCTACCAGCTGCCCGGCTACGCCAACGGCCAGCTCGAGGGGTTCCTGTTCCCGTCGACCTACCAGGTGGGTGAGCCCGCCGTCGCGTCGCACCTCATCGGCACGCAGGTGGCGCAGTTCAACCGCGTCGCGGACAAGATCAAGCTCGAGGAGGGTGCGCAGGCGTTGGGGGTGACGCCGCGCAACATCGTCACCACCGCCTCGATCATCGCGGCCGAGGTGAGCAACGCCAAGGACCAGCCCATGGTCGCCCGCGTGATCTACAACCGCATCAACGCCGGCATGCCACTGCAGATGGACTCCACGGTGCATTACGCCGTCCAGCGGTGGGACACGGTCACCACCACGGCCGAGGAACGGGCCAACCCCTCGCCCTACAACACCTACGTGCACAAGGGCTACCCGCCGGGCCCCATCAGCAATCCCGGCGAGTCGGCGCTGCTGGCCGCGCTCAACCCGGCGGAGACCGACGCACTGTTCTTCGTGACGGTCAACCTGGACACCGGCGAGACCAAGTTCGCCGCCACCCTCGAGGAGCACCAGGCCAACCAGGCCGAGTTCCAACAGTGGTGCCAGGCCAACACCGGCCGCTGCAGCGGATGAACAGGTCAGGACGCCACCGGGCCGCCGTGATCGGCGACCCGGCCCACCACTCGCTGTCCCCGGCCATCCACCGCGCCGGTTACGAGGCCAACGGGCTCGACTGGCGCTACGAGGCGATCACCGTGTCGGCCGAGGAACTCGACGGCTTCGTGCGCGCCCGCCTGTACGACCCCGCCTGGGCGGGGCTGAGCGTCACCGCGCCGCACAAGGAGGCGATCGTCGCCTACGGCGAACCCGATGAGCCCACCCGCCTGGTCGGTGGCGGGAACACGCTCGTGTTCGGGCCGCACCCGAAGGTCTACAACACCGACGTACCCGGTTTCGTCCGGGCGTGGCGGGCCCACGGCCTGGACCGCCCCCGCAGCGCGGCCATCCTGGGCAACGGAGCGACGGCGCGCTCACTCGTGCTGGCCCTGGCCGGGCTCGCGGCCCGCGAGGTCGTCGTGCTGGCGCGGAGGCCGGAACGGGCCACGTCCATCCTCGAACTCACCCGCGCGCTGGGGCTCTCCGCAGAGGTGAGGCCACTGGGCGAGGACGTGGGGCCGGTCGACCTCGTGGCCTCCACCATCCCCGCATCAGCCACCGCGGCACACGCCGCCTCGCTCGCATCGGGCACCCGGGTGGTGTTCGACGCCGTCTACGACCCGTGGCCCACCCCGCTCGGGACGGCCGCAGAGCAGGCCGGCCGTGTGTCGCTCAACGGTCTGGACCTCCTCGCGGGCCAGGCCGTGGACCAGTTCTTCCTGCTCACCGGGCACGAGGTCACGTTCGAGGACTGCCGTTCGGCAGCCGGTCGGGAGCTCAAGAGGCGTTCCGGTCTCTGACACAATGACCCACATGCTTCGATACCTGACTGCCGGGGAATCCCATGGCCAAGCGCTCATCGCCACCATGGAGGGCATCCCCGCCCACGTACGCGTCGGGGTCGACGAGATCGCCGAGAACCTGCGCCGCCGTCGGCTGGGCGTGGGGCGCGGCGCGCGCATGAAGTTCGAGGCCGACGAGGTCACGCTCCTCGGCGGCTTCCGGCACGGCGAGACGCTCGGATCCCCGATCGCGATCATGGTGGGCAACACCGAATGGCCGAAGTGGGAGAAGGTCATGGCCCCCGGCGTGGTGGACGAGGCCGAACTGGCCGAGCTGGCCCGCAACGCCAAGCTCACCCGCCCCCGCCCCGGACACGCTGACCTCGCCGGCATGCAGAAGTACGACTTCGACGAGGCCCGGCCGCTCCTGGAACGCGCCTCCGCGCGCGAGACGGCGGCACGCGTCGCGCTCGGCACCGTCGCGCAGGCATTCCTCGCCCAGGCCTTCGGCATCACCGTGCTCAGCCACGTCGTCGAGCTCGGCCCGGTGCGCGCCACGCGGCCCGACCTCCCCACCATCGACGACCTCGCAGCCATCGACGCAGACCCGGTGCGGTGCTTCGACCCCGCCGCCTCGGTCGCGATGCAGGCCGAGGTCGAGGCATGCCAGAAGGAGGGCGACACCATGGGCGGCGTCGTCGAGGTGGTGGCCTGGGGGCTGCCCCCGGGCCTGGGCTCCCACACGCAGGGCGACCGCCGCCTCGACGCGAAGCTGGCCGGCGCCCTCATGGGCATCCAGGCCATCAAGGGGGTCGAGGTGGGCGACGGCTTCGAGCTGGCCCGCACCCGCGGCTCCCTGGCGCACGACGAGATCATCCCCACCGACGGCGGCATCCGCCGCGCCTCGCACCGCTCCGGCGGCACCGAGGGCGGCATGTCCACCGGTGAGGTGTTGCGCGTCCGTGCCGCCATGAAGCCCATCGCCACCGTGCCCCGTGCGCTGCGCACCATCGACACGACCACGGGGGAGGCCGCCGCCGCCCACCACCAGCGCTCCGACGTGTGCGCGGTGCCCGCCGCCGGCGTCGTGGCGGAGGCCATGGTGGCGCTGGTGCTCGCCGAGGTCGCCCTGGAGAAGTTCGGTGGCGACTCGCTGGGCGAGGCCCGGCGCAACCACGAGAGCTACCTCGCAGACGTGGCCGCCCGAGGCCTGGAGATCGGCCGATGAGCATTGCACTCATCGGAGCCCCCGGTGCCGGCAAGTCCACCGTCGGCAAGCGCCTGGCCCGCAAGCTGGGCAAGACGTTCGTGGACGTGGACCAGCGGATCGAGGAGGTCGAGGGCAAGCCCGTCTCGGAGATCTTCGCCGACGAGGGCGAGGAGTACTTCCGCGCCCTCGAACAGGAGGCGACCCTGGAGCTCCTGGCGGCCTACGAGGTGGTCTCGCTGGGCGGCGGCGCGGTCATGAACGAGGCCATCCAGCAGGCGCTGCGGGACGGCGGCCACGAAGTCATCTGGCTCAAGGTCTCCATCGGCCAGGCAACCCGTCGCGTGGGCATGAACAAGGCACGGCCGCTGCTGCTCGGCAACGTCCGCGGCCGGCTGATCGAACTGCTCCGGGAACGAAATCCCGTATATGAAGCGCTGGCCACCCAGATCGTGGAGACTGATGGTCGTGGCAGTTCCGAAGTGGCGGATGAACTTGCCACGGAGAGGGGCGCGGACCAATGAGCGTGCGAGTGGAATCCGCCCAAGGCCCTTATGACGTGCACATCGACCGCGGCGCGCTGACGCACCTGCCCGGCCTGCTGGGCGATGCCTCGCGCGTGGCCGTCATCCACCCCGAGCCCCTGCTGCCACTGGCGCAGAAGGTGGCGGCGACGGTGGGTCGCCCCGTCACGTTGATCGCCGTGCCCGACGCCGAGGCGGCGAAGACCTCCGAAGTGCTGGACGCGTGCTGGAACACGCTGGCCGAGGCCCGGTTCACCCGCAACGACGTGGTGATCGGCATCGGTGGCGGCACCACGACAGACCTGGCCGGCTTCGTGGCCGCGTCGTGGCTGCGCGGCGTCCCCTACGTCAGCGTCCCCACCTCGGTGCTGGCGATGGTCGACGCGGCCGTGGGCGGCAAGACCGGCATCAACCTGCCGGCGGGCAAGAACCTGGTGGGCGCGTTCTACGAGCCGGTGGGCGTGATCTGCGACCTGTCGCTGCTGGACACCCTGCCGGAGCGCGACGTACGCGCCGGGCTGGCGGAGGTCCTCAAGTGCGGCTTCATCGCCGACACCCGCATCGTCGAACTGGCCCGCGAGGACCTCGCGGACGCGGCAGACGTGACCAGCAGCCGGTTCGCCGAACTGGTCACCCGCGCCGTCCAGGTGAAGGCGACGGTGGTGGCGGCCGACTTCCGCGAATCCACGTCCAAGGGCACCAAGGTGGGGCGCGAGTCGCTCAACTACGGGCACACCCTGGGCCACGCCATCGAGGCGCACGCCGGCTACACGTGGCGCCACGGCGACGCGATCGCCGTCGGCATGGCCTGGTGCTCACGCGTGTCGCGGCAACTGCTGGGGCTCGACCATGAGTCGGTCGCGATGCACGACGACCTCCTCGGCGGCCTCGGCCTGCCGCTGCGCTACGAGCAGTCGGCCTGGGAGGAACTGCGTGCAATCATGAACCTCGACAAGAAGGCGCGCGGCTCCATGCTCCGCATCGTGGGGATCTCCGAGTTCGGCAAGCCCGTCGTCGTCGACGCCCCTGACGAGAAGGTCATGGTCGCGGCCTACCGCGAGCTCTCCTGACCAGCGCCCCCCCCAACGCGAGAGGCCCCGGAACACACGGTGTTCCGGGGCCTCTGCCGTGCGGGGACTATCGCAGTTCGGGGCCGCCGAACATCACGATGTTGTTGAAGACCCACTCGTTGGCCTGGCTGAACGCGTAGCCGCCAGTGCCCTCCGGGGTGGCCTTGTACACCGTCACCAGCGCGTACGAGCGGCAACCGTTGCGGCCGGTGGCCGCCGTGTCGCACTCGGTGCGCCACTTGCGCCCGTCCGCTGCCGTCCACTCGTTGGCGTGGCCGAGCGGGTTGGCAGCCCAGGCCTGACGGGTCATGTAGGGCAGGTAGGTGAGGTTGTTGAACGCCCACCCGCTCCGGCGGACGAACTGGCCGTCCTCGATGACCACGACGGTGGCCCAGATCTCGGTGCGGCACCGCAGCGTCTGCGAGTACGGCTCACACGTGGTGACCCAGTCGCGGCCGTTGAGGTGGAACCGGCCCGGTGCCGTGTACGGCGGAGTGGGCACGAACCTCTGCGGCGGGACGGTCGGGGTGGCCGACGGCGACTTCGACGGCTGGGGGCTGGGCTTGACGCCGGGGACCTCGATGCCCACCACGACGGGGTCGTGGTCGGACGATGCGAACTCGTCGGCCACGTGGTAGTCGGTGGTGTTGTAGTTGCGGCGCGAGTACTGGAACGCGATCGACTCGTCGCCGTTGATGTTCCACACGGCCGCGTCGGTCACCAGGTCGAGCGCGTCGGCGTTGGCGAACACGTGGTCGAGCGAGCCGAGGCGGCCCGAGAACTGGTAGGTCGCGTCCTGGGTCACGCCACCCTCGGTGAGGTTGGCGTAGCCGGCCGCCTCGATGATCTGGACCGGCGTCTCCTTGGTGTAGGCGTTGAAGTCACCCATCAGGAAGACGGCCTTGTCCTCGAACTCGTCGAACGTGTTGGCCCAGGTGCTCAGCGCGGTGGCCTGCGCCTCGCGCGACGGGTTGGCGTTGCCCTGACCCGTGCCGTCGTCGACGCCGGAACCCTTCGACTTGAAGTGGTTGACGATGGCGACGAACGTGGTGCCGCTGCCCTTCACCTTGAACTCCTGCGCCAGCGGCTGGCGCGCATCGGCGAAGGCGGCGTCGAGCAGGATGTGGGACGGGCCCACGAGCTCGATGGTGGCCGGGTCGTAGATGAAGGCCGTGCGGATCACGTCCTCGTTGGGCGGCGTCACCACGGGGCTGGGCGCGAACGCCCAGTTGCCGCCTGCGGCGTTGAGCGCCGCCACCAGGGTGGCGAGGGCCTTGTCGCGGGACTGGCCCGGCAGGTAGGTGATGCCGGCGCTGTTCTCGATCTCCTGCAGGCCCACGACGTCGGCGTCCAGCTTGTTGATGGCCGCGACGATCTTGGCCTCCTGGTCGGCGAAGGCCGACTCGGAGTAGGCACCGCGCACCTGGCAGCCGTTGGCGCCCACCGGGTTGCCGTACATGTCGTTGTAGGCGCGGCAGTCCGCCTCGGCGACGCCGAGGTCGTCGAAGTAGTTGAGCACGTTGAACGAGGCGAGCTGCACGTCACCGCCCACCGCGGGTGCCGTGGTGGGGCGGTCGTTGACCGAGGTCAGGAAGTCGACCTCGGGGCCCACCACCTGGCTCCTGGGCTGGTAGTTCCAGCCACCGAAGCGGTACTCGAGGATGACCGGCCCGTCGAACGTGACGGGGGAGCCGGTGCGCATCGGGGTCTCGGCGCTGAGGTAGGGCAGCGGGCTGGCCTTCGCCGTGGCGTTCGACATGTAGTTCCAGCTCGAGCCGTCGTCGAGCGTGATGGCCTTGCGCAGGTTGGCCTGCTCGTAGGCCAGCGCCTCAGCGCCGGGCCGGACGACGTCGGTGGCCTGGAACAGCGGCTCGGTGCCGAAGGCGAGGCCCAACGAGCCGTACTGGTTCAGCGCGTAGTTGTTCGTGATCGTGTAGGTGCCGGTGGGCTGGACCAGCATGCCCTCGTAGGCGTTCTTCACGTCGTCGGCGGGCAGCTCTGCCAGCGTCGTGGCCACCACCCGGGCGCAGTCGGCCATCGGCGTCAAGGCGGGCGACGAGAGCTGGGTGAGGCTGCCGCCGGCGCTGGAGTACTCGGCGACGGTGCCGCTCACCGTGTAGCACTGGCCGACGGTGGCGGCGGCTGCGGCGTTGCCCCAGACGAAGATGCCGTCGGAGGCGTCAGCCGCGGTCTTGGTGGTGCCGCCGGTGCCGGGGGTCTGGATGAAGGCGCCGTTGAAGCCGCCAGTGGGGTACGCGGCGGTCACGACGCCGACGGTGGTGACGGCCTGACCCTTGAGCGCTGACTCGGCGCCAGTGCCCTGGATCTGCGCGATCGTGATGGGTGCCTGCGGGGTGGGCTCCACCGTCGGGGTGGTGTCGGTGGGCGAAGCCGTGGGCGCCGGGCCCTCTGCGCCCGGGGTCACCGTCTTGGTGTAGGAGAAGTCCGCAGCGTTGTCGTCGGTGTCCGCGCCGCCCGTGCGGTTGATCGAACCCTGGTCTGCGTTGGCCCCTGGGTACGCCGCTGCCGCGGCCTCGAACCGTACCGCCGTGCCGTAGCCGACGAGGTCGACGGTGTCCGCGCCGTTGAGGAGGGTCACGGCCCGGTTGGTTCCGCTCAGGCTGAAGGTGCAGTCAAGGTTGGTCGTGACGGCCTCGCCCGTGGCACCGTTGCTGCCGGCACCGATGACGAAGTACCCGCCTGCGGCAACCGCGCCGCTGAGGGCGCAGCTGTTGCCGATGCCGGCGTTGGTCGCCGCGCTGTAGCCGAGCGTCCAGCCCGCGAGTTCGATGGACTGGCTGGTGGGGTTGTAGAGCTCGACGAACTTCTTGGTGTACGGGGCGTTGGCGCTGCCGCCGCGGGCGTAGACCTCGTTGATCACGAGGTGGTCGGCTGGTACCGCCTGTGCGGGCGCGGCGACGAATGAGGCGGCGAGCAACGCCGTCGTCGCGGCCAGCACGTAGAGGTGCTTGCGCATGGATCGGACTCCTACTGGAAGTGACGTCGCCGTCGGATGACGGCCACAGTGGGCCTCACCATAGAGGGATCCTGTCAACGATTTGCTCACCCCTGCAGATCGTTCAGGGGAAGTTCACCCGTGCTTGGCCAAGAATTCGTCCACGGCGCAGCGGCGTCGCACGTTTCGGCCGAACGCGGCTGGTCTAGGCTCATCCCATGTCCGAGGTGATCCGAGCCCTTGCGGTGGCGCTGCGGCTCGACATCGCCCAGTTCGGCACGGTGGGCACGTGGGCCGCGCTGGGGGTCGCGTTCATCGCAGGTGCCTCGACGATGCTCGGCCACGCCGCCATCCTCCTGCTCAACCGCATCAAGGGCCTGCGCCTGGTCACCACCCTCCTGATGAACTTCGTTTCGCTGGTGGTGCTGCACGTGGTCCAGGCGGCCGTCACCTGGGCCGTGACCTCGCTCGCGCTGCGTCGTGCCGCGCCGTTGATGCCGCTGGTGTTCGTCGGGCTGCTGTCGGTGGCGCCGCTCAGCTTCGCGTTCATCCAGGCGATGCCGCACTTCGGGTTGTTCTTCGGACGGGTGCTGCAGGGCTGGAGCTTCCTGATCCTGTGGTTCGGGCTCGACGTCGTGTTCGGCATCGGCCGGTGGTGGGGGCTGGTGTTCGCGCTGTCCGGCTGGGGCGTGATGCAGGTGCTCTCGCGGCTGCTGCAGCGCCCGGTCAACTGGGTGGGGTCACGGCTCTGGACGCTGGCGACGGGCCGGCCCACCGTCGTCACCTCGCGAGACATCCTCGCCGGGACGCCCGCCATGCCCGTGCTGGACCGCACGAGGCGGGAGCTGCAGGCGTGATCACCTGGGTGCTGGGCGGCGCGGTGCTGGTCGTGGCGGCGTTCGTCCTGCTGTCGCCGCTCGAGTCGCTGCGCTGGTGGGCGGACAAGGGGCAGGCCGAGATCGCCGCCACCTTCGAGCAGCTGCCGACGGAGGGGCTCCGCCCTTCCGAATCCACTGCGTTCGTCGTCTACCTGTCCGGCGTGGGCGTGCTCGGCGGGGACGCGCTCTCGGACCGCGAGAGGGCATGGCTGGACGCGGTGGGGGAGCGGGTGCCCAGCGCGGAGATCGTCTCCGACGTGTTCCCGTACGCCGTCGACAACCGTGGCCTGCTGCAGCGCGCAACCATGGGGCTGTGGAAGCTGCTCGACTGGACGCGCCGACACTGGCACTGGAACCCCGTGCACAACCTGATCAACGTGCGCAACATCGCCCAGGTGCTGGTCTCGGCGGACCCGCGCTATGGCCCCACGTTCAACATCGGGCTGGCCCAGGAGATCTGGCGCGCCCTGCAACGGCACGGGTACCGGCCAGGTAGCGGGGCACCCGTCACGCTCATGGGGCTCTCCGGCGGCGCGCAGATGGCGCTGGGCGCGGGCTGGTTCCTGCACGCACTCCAGGTGCCCGTCTCCATGATCAGCATCGGCGGCATCTTCGGCGACGACCCCGGGTTGGACCGGATGCGCCACGTGTGGCACCTCACCGGCACGGCCGACCACGCGCACCTCCTGGGGACCATCGCGTTCCCAGGCCGGTGGCCGACGGCACCGATGTCGCCGTGGGGCAGGGCCAAGCGGGAGGGACGGGTGAGTTTCCACACCATCGGCCCCATGGGCCACGACGGCACCAACGGCTACTACGGCAGGCGCGCCGTCGACGCGGAGGGCCGCAGCCATTTCGAGCTCACCCGGGACGCCGTCGTGGAGATCCTGACCACGGAGTGTGGACGATTTTCCACTCAGGGGGCCTGATCCCGTAGAATGCACTGTTGGCCGCAGCCCCCGATCCCCTGAGGAGAACAAGCAATGGTCTCGACCAACGATTTGAAGAACGGCATGGTCCTCGATCTCGATGGACAGCTGTGGCAGGTGCTGTGGTTCCAGCACCACAAGCCGGGCAAGGGCAACACCGTCGTGCGCTCCAAGCTGAAGCACGTGCTGACCGGCAAGATCATCGACAAGACCTTCAACTCCGACACCAAGGTCGACACCGCCAAGGTGGACCGCTCGGAGATGCAGTACCTCTACATCGACGGTGACGACTACGTCTTCATGGACAACACCACCTTCGAGCAGGTCCACGTGTCCGCCGAGACCGTCGGCGACGCGAAGGACTACCTCCTGGAGAACCAGAACGCCTTCGTCGCCACGCACGAGGGCAACCCGCTGTTCATCGAACTGCCCGCCTCCGTCGAACTCGTCGTCGACTACACCGAGCCCGGCCTGCAGGGAGACCGCTCCACCGGTGGCACCAAGCCCGCCACGCTGGAGACCGGCAAGCAGATCCAGGTGCCCCTCTTCATCACCACCGGTGAGAAGATCAAGGTCGACACCCGCGACGGTTCCTACCTCGGACGCGTCTCCAGCTAGATGACCGAGCGCTCCTCCCACTACAGCGCACAGACGAAGGCCCGCAAGGCTGCTCTCGACATCCTCTTCATGGCGGAGCAGCGCGGCGCCTCGCTGGCCGAGACGTACACGGAACAACGCAGCCTCAGCGGCGGCACCGTGCGCGACCTGACGCGTGAGATCGTCTTCGGCGTCGCCGAGCACTTCGATGCCATCGACGCCCGCATCGCCGCAGCGACCTCCCCGGCATGGCCCCTCGAGCGCATGCCCTCGGTCGACCGGAACATCGCCCGCATGGCGATCTACGAGCTCGACTACACCGACACCCCGCCCGCCGCAGTGATCTCCGAGGCGGTACGCCTCGCGGGAGACCTGTCCACCGACGAATCACCGACGTTCCTCAATGGCCTGTTGGCCAAGGCCGCCGGCGCGAAGCCAACCACGAACTGATACCCGAAAGAGGTAACGCATGAGTCCCGTTCCCGCACTGTTGGTCTTGGAGGATGGGCGCGTGTTTCGTGGCCAGTCCTTCGGCGCCACTGGCGAGACGTTCGGCGAGCTGGTGTTCTCCACCGGCATGTCCGGATACCAGGAGACCCTGACAGACCCCAGTTACCGCGGACAGGTGGTGCTCGCCACCGCCCCGCACATCGGCAACACCGGCTGGAACGACGAGGACGGCGAGTCCGGTCGCATCTGGGTGGCCGGCTACATCGTGCGGGACCCCTCACCTCGCCCGTCGAACTGGCGCTCGGCGCGCAGCCTCGACGAGGAGATGCGGGCCCAGGGCATCGTCGGCATCTGCGACATCGACACCCGTGCGCTCACCCGGCACATCCGTGACCTCGGCGCCATGCGGGTGGGCATCTCCACCGAGACCGACAACGCCGACGAGCTGCTGGCCCGTGTCCTGGCGCAGCCGATGATGGCGGGCCAGGACCTCGTGGGCGACGTGACCACCCAGATGCCCTACACCGTCGAGGCGCAGGGCGAGAAGAAGTTCACCGTCGTGGCCGTCGACCTCGGCATCAAGTCCATGACCCCCGCCCAGCTCGCCGCGCGCGGCCTGGACGTGCACGTCGTGCCGGCGCACGCCACGTTCGACGAGGTCATGAGCTACGCACCCGACGGCGTCTTCTTCAGCAACGGCCCGGGCGACCCATCGACGGCCGACGCCCCGACGGCGCTGCTCGGCGAGGTCCTCAAGGCGAAGGTGCCGTTCTTCGGCATCTGTTTCGGCAACCAGCTGTTCGGCCGGGCGCTGGGCTTCGACACCTACAAGCTGAAGTTCGGCCACCGCGGCATCAACCAGCCCGTGGTCGACCGCACCACCGGGCGCATCGAGGTCACGGCCCACAACCACGGCTTCGCCGTCGACGCGCCGCTGGACGAGGCCACCGACACCGAGTTCGGCCAGGTGACCGTCAGCCACAAGTGCCTCAACGACGACGTCGTCGAGGGCCTCGAGCTGCGCCGCGACGGCGAACTGGTGGCCTTCTCCGTCCAGTTCCACCCGGAGGCCGCCGCAGGCCCCCACGACGCCAACTACCTCTTCGACCGGTTCGTGTCGGTCATCTCGGCCGGAAAGGACGCCTGATGCCCCGTCGCACAGACATCTCGTCGATCCTCGTGATCGGCTCGGGCCCGATCGTGATCGGTCAGGCCTGCGAGTTCGACTACTCCGGCACCCAGGCGTGCCGTGTCCTCCGCGAGGAGGGCTACCGCGTGGTGCTCGTCAACTCGAACCCGGCCACGATCATGACCGACCCGGACTTCGCGGACGCGACGTACGTCGAGCCCATCACCCCTGAGTTCGTCGAGCGGGTCATCGCGAAGGAACGCCCCGACGCGGTGCTGGCGACGCTGGGCGGCCAGACGGCGCTCAACACCGCCGTCGCGCTGCACGACAACGGCGTGCTGGAGAAGTACGGCGTGGAGCTCATCGGCGCCTCGATCGACGCGATCCAGCGCGGCGAGGACCGTGAACAGTTCAAGGAGATCTGCCTCGCCCTGGACATCCCCGGCGGCCCGCCCGAGGTGGCCAAGTCCCACATCTGCCACACCATGGACGAGGTGCTGGCCGCGGCCGAGGACCTGGGCTACCCGGTCGTCGTGCGCCCCTCGTTCACCATGGGCGGCGTCGGTTCGGGCTTCGCCCACGACGAGGCCCAACTGCGCAACATCGCCGGCGCCGGCCTGGCCGCCTCCCCGGTCACGGAGGTCCTCATCGAGGAATCCATCCTGGGCTGGAAGGAGTACGAGCTCGAGGTGATGCGCGACAAGGCGGACAACGTCGTGATCATCTGCTCCATCGAGAACTTCGACCCGATGGGCGTGCACACCGGCGACTCCATCACCGTCGCCCCGGCCATGACGCTCACGGACCGCGAGTTCCAGCGCATGCGCGACGTGGGCATCGGCGTCATCCGCGCGGTCGGCGTCGACACCGGCGGCTGCAACATCCAGTTCGCGGTCAACCCCGTCGACGGGCGCATGATCGTCATCGAGATGAACCCGCGGGTGTCGCGCTCCTCGGCGCTGGCGTCGAAGGCCACCGGCTTCCCGATCGCCAAGATCGCCGCCAAGGTCGCCGTCGGCTACACGCTCGACGAGATCCCCAACGACATCACCAAGGAGACGCCCGCCAGCTTCGAGCCGACGCTGGACTACGTCATCGTCAAGGTGCCCCGGTTCGCATTCGAGAAGTTCCCGGCGGCGGACCCGTACCTCACCACCCACATGAAGTCGGTCGGCGAGGCCATGGGCATCGGCCGCAACTTCACCGAAGCGCTCGGCAAGGCGCTGCGCTCGATGGAGGACCCGAAGGCCCCCTTCGAGTTCAACATGCCCATCGCGGAGAGCGTCGAGGAACTGCTCGAACTCGCGTCGCGGCCGTTCGACGGCAGGCTCCAGGTGGTCATGAAGGCGCTGCGTGCCGGTGCCACCGTCGACCAGGTCTTCGAGGCCACCAAGATCGACCCGTGGTTCATCGACCAACTCGTCATCCTGCTCGACGTCGCCCGCGAGGTGCGCGACGCCGCGGAACTGACCGCAGGGCTGCTGCGCCGTGCGAAGCGCCACGGGCTCAGCGACCAGCAGATCGGCAAGCTGCGCAACCTCACCACCGACGTCGTCCGGGGCGTGCGGCACGCGCTGGGCATCCGCCCGGTCTACAAGTCGGTCGACACCTGCGCGGCCGAGTTCGAGGCCACCACGCCCTACCTGTACTCGTCCTACGACGAGGAGACGGAGGTGCCCAGCCGCACCAAGGAGGCGGTGCTGATCCTCGGCTCCGGCCCCAACCGCATCGGCCAGGGCATCGAGTTCGACTACTCCTGCGTGCACGCCACCATGGCGCTGCGCGAGGCCGGCTACGAGACCGTGATGGTCAACTGCAACCCGGAGACGGTCTCGACCGACTACGACACCTCGGACCGCCTGTACTTCGAGCCGCTCACGGCCGAGGACGTCCTCGAGATCTACCACGCAGAGCTCCAGGCCGGCCCCGTCGCGGGCGTCATCTGCCAGCTCGGCGGCCAGACGCCGCTCAAGCTCGCCCAGACGCTCAAGGACGCGGGCGTGCCCATCGTCGGCACCTCGCCCGAGGCCATCAACCTGGCCGAGGAGCGCGGCGCCTTCGGGCGGGTCCTCGCGCGCGCTGGGCTGCCCGCCCCGAAGCACGGCATGGCCGTGACTGCCGACGAGGCCAAGGCGATCGCCGCCGAGATCGGCTACCCGGTGCTCGTGCGGCCCAGCTACGTGCTGGGCGGACGGGGCATGCAGATCGTCTACAACGACGAGGCGCTCGAGACCTACATCGCCAAGGCCACCGAGGTCAGCGAGGACCAGCCGGTGCTGGTCGACCGGTTCCTGGACGACGCCGTCGAGATCGACGTCGACGCGCTCTATGACGGCACCGAGCTCTACATCGGCGGCATCATGGAGCACATCGAGGAGGCCGGCATCCACTCCGGCGACTCCTCCTGCGCGCTGCCGCCCATCACCCTGGGTGACGCGATCATCGAGCAGATCCGCTCGTCGACCCTGGCCATCGCGGCCGGCGTCGGGGTACGGGGCCTGCTCAACATCCAGTACGCGCTGCACGCGGACACGCTCTACGTGCTCGAGGCCAACCCCCGCGCCTCGCGCACCGTGCCGTTCGTGTCCAAGGCGACCAACAGGTCGCTTGCCAAGGCCGCGGCGCTGATCATGATGGGCCGCACCATCGCCGAGCTGCGCGCCAGCGGCATGCTCGGCGCAGAGGGAGACGGCTCCACGCCGCGCCCCGGTGCCCCGGTCGCCGTCAAGGAAGCCGTGATGCCGTTCAACCGGTTCCGCACCACTGCGGGCGCCTTCGTCGACACCCTGCTCGGGCCCGAGATGCGCTCCACGGGCGAGGTCATGGGCCTGTCGGACAACTTCGGCACGGCGTTCGCCAAGTCGCAGAGCGCGGGCGGCGGCCCGCTCCCGACCGGAGGCACGCTCTTCGTCTCGATCGCCGACCGCGACAAGCGCCACGCGATCTGGCCGATCAAGCGCCTGGTCGACCTCGGGTTCCGCGTCCTGGCGACCTCGGGCACCGCCTCCGTGCTGCGGCGCAACGGCGTGGAGGCCGAGGAGGTGCTCAAGCTCTCCGAGCTGAAGGAGGGCGACGAGCACAAGTCCATCGTCGAGATGATCAAGTCGGGCGAGATCGACCTGATCTTCAACACGCCGGAGGGCTCCGCGTCGGGTGCCAGCACCCGCGAGGACGGCTACCTCATCCGCACCGCTGCCGTGCTGGCCGACGTGCCGTCGATCACGACGGTGCCCGGCCTGGCCGCCGCGACGCAGGGCATCGAGGCGCTCCAGCGCGGTGAGGTGGGCGTGCGTTCGCTGCAGGACTGGGCGAACAGCTGATGGCCGGCCTCGTCACCCGCGGGCTCCGCACGGGGTACCACTGCCTGCGCGCAGGCCTGTTCCGCTCGGCCGGCGGAGACCCCGAGCGGGTGCACGAGGCCATGATCGACCTGCTGGCGAAGGCCCCCGGAGGGGCCCGCGCCAAGGTGTCGGACCCGGTGACGGTGGCGGGCATCCGCTTCCCGAACCGGGTCGGCCTGGCCGCCGGGCTCGACAAGGACGGCGTCGCCGCCCAGACGTGGGCGCGGTTCGGGTTCGGGTTCGCCGAACTCGGCACCGTCACGGCGCTGGCCCAACCCGGCAACCCCAAGCCCCGTGTGTTCCGGGCGGTCACGTCGCAGGGCATCGTCAACCGGATGGGCTTCAACAACAGGGGGGCTGCGGCCCTCGCGGAGACGTTGCGGGCCAAGGGTGTGCGGCGCGGCAACCACGCCGTCGGCATCCCGCTGGGCATCTCCATCGGCAAGTCCAAGGTGACACCGCTCGAGGAGGCCACGGCGGACTACCTCACCTCGCTGCGGTTGTTGGCGCCCCTGGCCGACTATGTCGCCGTCAACGTGTCCAGCCCCAACACCCCCGGCCTGCGCAGCCTCCAGGCGGCGCACGAGCTGGGGGCCCTGCTGGGTGCGCTCACCGACGAGGCCGCGGCGCTCGACCGTCGTCGCCCGGTGCCGATCTTCGTCAAGCTCGCGCCTGACCTGGAGGGCGCCGACCTGGCCGAGACGCTCGCGGTGGTCAACGCGTCGGCCGTCTCGGGCGTCATCGCCACGAACACCACGCTGGCGCGGCACGGGCTCAGCCCGGCGGACCGGCACCTCGCCGGGGAGGCCGGTGGCCTCAGTGGCCGGCCGCTCACCGCCCGGGCGCTGTCCTTCGTCGAGCACCTCGCGGCCTCGACGTCCCTGCCCGTCATGGGCGTCGGCGGCATCATGACGCCGGCAGACGGCAGCCGCATGTTCGACGCCGGCGCGTCGATGCTGCAGATCTACACCGGATTCATCTACGAGGGCCCCGCACTGGTGCGGGGCATCCACGAGTACAGGAGGGCCTCATGACCTACGCCCAGCGACTGGCGGCCGTCACGGCAGAGCGTGGCCGGCTCTGCGTCGGCATCGATCCCATGCCGGCCGTCCTCGATGCCTGGGGCCTGCCGCACACCGTCGACGGGCTCGAGCGCTGCGCCCGGGGCATCGTCGAGGAGATCGGCAGCTCGATCGCCGTGTTCAAGCCGCAGTCGGCGTTCTTCGAGGCGTTCGGCTCGCGCGGCGTCGCCGTGCTGGAGCGCGTGCTGGGCGACATCCGCGCCGCCGGTGCCCTCAGCATCCTCGACGTCAAGCGTGGCGACATCGGCTCGTCGATGGCCGGATACGCCGCCGCCTTCCTGGGCGACGACGCGCCCACCCGCGCCGACGCCATCACGCTGTCGCCGTACCTGGGCGTCGGCTCGCTGAAGCCGGCGATCGACGCAGCGGTGGCCGGGGGTCAGGGCCTCTACGTGCTGGCCCGAACCTCCAACCCGGAGGGTGCGGAGATCCAGCTCGCGGACGCCGGGGAAGTCACCGTCGCCCAGCACGTGGTCGACACCATCGCTGCGCTCAACCCCGAGGCCGACCACGCCGTCGGCCTGGTGGTCGGTGGTACCCACACCGACTCAGGGTGTGATCTCACCGCTTTCAACGCCTCGGTGCTGGTGCCCGGAATCGGTGCTCAGGGCGGGACGATCGAGGCCCTCTCGAAGCTGTTCGGACAAAGCTTGCCGCACGTGCTGCCCACCGCAAGCCGGGGGGTCATCGGTCATGGACGTGACAAGCTGAAAGCCAATGCGCACGCCCTTGTCGCCGAGATTGCCTCCCTGTTGCCCTGATGCGGGCAAATCTCACCCCTAGGGCTGAAGTTTGCGCTCCGACGCGGTATGTTTCTCGCATCACCTCAGCGCCATGGCAACGGTGTTATGAGCAATTACCTTGAAGGGACACTCCAATGGCAATCCCCCAACTGAGCAGCGCACAGCTGGAGTCGGCCAGGGCAGCGGCTACCGAGGCGCGGCGCGCCCGTGCGAACCTCAAGGAGCAGGTCAAGAACGGCGACCTCTCCTTCACTGATGCGCTGAACAAGGCGGTCGACGACGACACGCTGTCGCGCATCAAGGTGGTCGACCTGCTCCGCGCCATGCCCCGCGTCGGCGTCACCCGCGCCTCCGAGATCATGGAGAACCTCCAGATCGCCCCCAACCGTCGCATCCGCGGCCTTGGCCGCCACCAGGTCGTGCGCCTGACTGAACTGTTCCAGTGATCCACCGGTAGGCTCGGCCGGGTGACTTCTTCTCCTGTGTGGGTGATCTCGGGGCCGAGCGCCGTTGGCAAGGGCACTGTGTGCGCGCGGTTGCGCACCCTGCATCCGGAACCCTTCTACTCCGTCTCCATGACCACGCGCCGCGCGCGGCCCGGTGAGGTGGAGGGAAAGAGCTACCACTTCGTCAGCATCGACGAGTTCCGTGACCTGATCGCAAACGGCGAACTGCTGGAGTACGCGGAGGTGCACGGCAACTACTACGGCACCCCACGCCGACCCGTCCTCGCCGCGGTCGCTGAGGGGCGCCCCGTCATCCTGGAGATCGACCTCCAAGGAGCCCGGCAGGTGAAGAAGAACCTGCCCGAGGCCCGTCTGGTCTTCCTCAGCCCGCCGTCGTGGGACGAACTGGTGAGCCGCCTGCGGGGGCGTGGCACGGAGGACGACGAGTCGATGGCAAGGCGTCTCGCCACCGCGAAGGTCGAACTCGCGCAGGTGGGGGAGGCCGATCACGAGATCGTCAATGTCTCGATCGATGAAACGGTCGACGCTTTGGTAAGCTTGATGGGCTTGTGACCGGATGTTCTGTGCTCACAACGTGAAAGGATCACCTTGAACACGCAGCCTGAAGGCATCACCAACCCGCCGATCGACAACCTGCTCGAGAACATCGACTCGAAGTACCGGCTCGTCCTGTTCGCGGCGAAGCGCGCCCGTCAGATCAACGCCTACTTCTCGCAGCTCGGCGAGGGCCTGCTGGAGAACGTCGGCCCGCTGGTGTCGGCCGCTCCCGAGGAGAAGCCCCTCTCCATCGCCCTGCGCGAGATGAACGAGGGCCTCCTCCAGTACACGGAGATCGACCCCAACGCCGAAGAGGTCGCCGCGGCCGTCAGCGACGTCGATCCCGCCTTCGCCTTCGTCGATCCGTTCGCGGACACCGACGTCGCGTCCTCCTGACGCACCCCAAGGGGGCGGCTTGTCGCCGCCACGAAACACCCCTTTCCCACTATGCGGCTTGTTGCCGCGCTAGGAGTGCTCTGCCATGAGCCGTCTGTTCACCTCGGAGTCGGTCACCGAAGGCCATCCGGACAAGATCGCTGATTCCATTTCCGACGCCGTGCTCGACGGCCTGCTGGAGCAGGACCGCGAGGCGCGGGTCGCCGTCGAGACCCTCGTCACCACCGGGCTGGTGGTCGTCGCCGGTGAGGTGTCGACGAGCGGCTACGTCGACGTCGCCAACCTCGCCCGCAAGCGCATCCTCGAGATCGGCTACGACTCGTCGAGCAAGGGCTTCGACGGCGCCTCCTGCGGCGTGACGGTCGCCATCGGCGCCCAGTCGCCGGACATCGCGCAGGGCGTCGACGACGCCTACGAGCGGCGCGTCGACGCGGACGGCGACCTCGCCAGCGCGCAGGGCGCGGGAGACCAGGGCCTCATGTTCGGGTTCGCCTGCAACGAGACCGAGGCGCTGATGCCCCTGCCGATCGAGCTGGCGCACCGGCTGGCGGAGCAACTCACGGCGGTCCGCAAGGACGGCACCCTCGACTACCTGCGCCCCGACGGCAAGACCCAGGTGACCGTGCGCTACGGCGACGACGGGCAGCCCGAGGGCATCGACACCGTGGTGGTCAGCACCCAGCACCGGGCGGACGTCGCGCAGCCGCACATCCACAAGGACCTGCGCCGCGACGTGATCGCGCCCGTGCTGGAGCGGTACGGCTTCGGCATGCCAGAGCGCGTGCTCATCAACCCCACCGGCAAGTTCGTCATCGGCGGCCCCATGGGCGACGCCGGCGTGACCGGCCGCAAGATCATCGTCGACACCTACGGCGGCATGGCCCGCCACGGTGGCGGCGCCTTCTCCGGCAAGGACCCGTCTAAGGTGGACCGCTCCGGTGCGTACGCCACGCGCTGGGTGGCCAAGAACGTGGTGGCCGCCGGCCTGGCGGACCGCTGCGAGGTGCAGGTGGCCTACGCCATCGGCAAGGCGCACCCCGTCGGCTTCTACCTGGACACGTTCGGCACCGGCAAGGTGCCCGAGGAGCAGATCCGCAGCGCGGTGCTCGCGACGTTCGACCTGCGTCCCGGCGCCATCATCCAGGACCTCGACCTGCTGCGCCCCATCTACTCCGACGTGACGGTCTACGGCCACTTCGGCCGCACCACCTCGTCGGCCACGTGGGAGCGCACCGACCGGGCCCAGGCACTGGCGGCCGCAGTCAAGGGATGACGTGACGGGCCGGGTGGCGAGGGTCGCCGTCGACGTGGCGCTGGCCCACCTGGACCGGCTCTTCGACTACGAGATCCCCGAGCAGCTGGCAGACGCGGCCACCGTCGGCGCCAGGGTGAAGGTGCCCTTCGCCGGCACCCAGCGCGACGGCTGGCTCATCGAGATCGCAGAGACCTCCGAGGTCGCGTCGCTGGCGCGCCTCGGCAAGGTCGTCTCGTCCGAACCCCTGGCCACGCCCGAGACCCACGCACTGATCCGGGCCGTGGCAGACCACTACGCGGGCGTCTGGTCCGACGTGGCGCGGCTGGCGATCCCGCCGCGCCACGCGGCCACCGAGAAGGCGCCCCAGCGGGAGTGGCCGGCGCCCCGTGAACTGGAGCGGGCCTCCGTGCTCCCCGCATACCCGGATGGCCATGCGCTGCTCGAGGCCCTGGCCACCGGGCGCTCACCCCGGTTGCTCTGGCAGGCGTCGGCCGTGCACGGCGGCCCCGGTGATCTCCTGGGCGGGGTGATCGAGGCCGTCGACGCCACGCTACGGTCGGGCCGCTCCGCCGTGGTGGTGCTGCCGACCGTCCGCGAACTCACTCCTGCCGTGGCCCGGTTCCGAGCGGCGTTCGGCCACGGCGCGGTGGGCGCGCTCGCCTCCGAGGCCGGGCGATCCGCCCGCTACCGCGCATACCTGGCAGCGTCCCGTGGGCAGGCGCGCATCATGCTCGGCACGCGCAGCGCAGTGTTCGCGCCTGTGCGCGACCTCGGGCTGGTCGTCGTCGTCGACGACGGACACGACGCCCACGAGGAACTGCGCGCGCCGTATCCGCACGCGCGCGCCGTCGCCATCCTGCGCTCGGCGCGCCAGAACGCGGCGCTCATGCTGGCCGGCCACTCCCGCAGCGTCGACGCGCAGGCCCTCGTCGAGCGTGGCTGGCTGGCGGAACTCGGCCTGTCGCCGGCGGAGGCGAGGCGCGTGGTGGCGCCGGTCCGCGCCGTGGGCGAGGTGGAACGCGAGCACGACCCCACGGCCGCGAGGCTGCGCATCCCCTCCATGGCCTTCCGCTTCCTGCGTGACCACCTCCCGCAGGGGCCCGTGCTCGTCCAGGTGCCGATGACCGGCCATTCGGCGTCTCTGGCGTGCCAGCGATGTGGCAATCGGGCGACGTGCTCGAAGTGCAGCGGGCCCATGCGCGCGCGCCGCCGCGACGAACCCGAATGCGCACTGTGCGGTTTCAAGCCGGCCCGGTGGACCTGCCAGCACTGCCACACGTCGCGCCTGCGGACGCCGCTCCCGGGCGCCGCGCGCACGGCGGAGGAGTTGGCACGCGCGTTTCCGGGCGTGCTGGCAGTCAACTCGTCGGCCAGGAACATCCGCGACGAGATCCCCGACGAGCCGGCCATCGTCGTCGCCACTCCCGGCGCCGAGCCGGCAGCCCCCTCGGGATACGCAGGGGTGCTCGTGCTCGACACCGAGGTGACGTTGTCGCGGGTCAGCCTGCGCGCCGCCGAGGAGGCCGTGCGCAGGTGGTCGAACGCCGCCGCCATGGCCAGACGCCCCGTCGACGGCGGGTCGGTGCTGCTGGTCGGCTCCGCCACGCATCCCGCGGTGCAGGCGATGCTGAGGGCAGACCTGGCCGGGTTCGCCTCGCGCGAGCTGGCCGACAGGGCCGACGCGGGCCTGACGCCCGGCGTCAAGATGGCCCGCATCGTCGGCGACGCCGACGCCCTGCGCGAGTTCCTCGACAACGACGACTGGGCCGGGGTGGATATCCTCGGTCCGACAGAGGTGGGCACCGAACGCTGGGCGGCCCTGCTGCGCACCCCGGTCGAGGGCGCCCGAGACCTGACCCGGCGCGTCAAGAGCGCAGCCGCCATCCGCTCCGCCCGCAAGGAACGGGGCCAGCTCAGCATCCACGTCGACCCCGAATCCCTGGAGGACAGATGAGGCTCGTGTTCGCCGGCACCCCCGAGGTGGCCGTCCCGTCCCTGAACGCGCTAGCGGAGTCCGGCCACGAGGTCGTGGCAGTGGTCACCCGTCCGGATGCCCCTGCCGGCCGGGGGCGCAAGCTGACGCCCTCGCCGGTCGCGGTGCGCGCCGCGGAACTGGGCATCGAGGTCCTCAAGCCCGCGCATCCCAAGGACCCCGAGTTCCAGGACCGGCTCCGGGCGCTCGACGTGGACCTGTGTCCGGTGGTGGCCTACGGCGCGCTGCTGCCGCAATCCGCCCTCGACATCCCGCGCCACGGGTGGCTCAACCTCCACTTCTCGCTGCTGCCCCGCTGGCGCGGCGCGGCGCCGGTGCAGCGCGCCGTCATGGCCGGTGACGCGGAGATCGGCACCGCGTGCTTCCAGATCGTGCGGGAGCTCGACGCCGGCGACGTCTACCTGATGGAGTCGCAGCCCATGCCCGACGCGACGGCGGGCGAGCTCCTGACGTCGCTCGCCGAGAGCGGGGCCGGGCAACTGGTGCGCGCCGTCGACATGGTGGCGGCAGGGGAGAGCCCCACGCCGCAGCCCACCGAGGGCGTCACCGTGGCGGCCAAGATCACCGTCGAGGAGGCCCGCATCGAGTGGACCCGGCCCGCGCGGCACCTGCGCAACCTCATCATGGGCTGTTCACCGGACCCCGGCGCCTGGTGCGAACTCGACGGGCAGCGGTTCAAGGTCTACCGCGTCGCCGTGGCGGAGCAGCAACTGGCGCCGGGCGAGCTGCTGGCCACCAAGCGGCAGGTCTTCGTCGGCACCGGCGCGGGCGCGCTCGAGCTGCTCGAGGTGCAGGCACCCGGGAAGCGCCGGATGCCCGCGGCGGACTGGGCGCGTTCGGGCGTGGCAGGGAAGGTGCTGACGTGAACCCGCGCAGGGTCGCCTTCGACGTGCTGCGCCAGATCACCGGCGAGCACGCCTACGCCAACCTGGCGCTGGCGAAGCGGTTGGCGACGGCGGGGCTCGACACGCGCGACGCCGGGCTGGTCACCGAACTGGTGTCGGGCACCTGCCGTCTGATGGGCACCTATGACCGGGTCATCGAGGCCGCCGCCGGCCGGGAGCTCGGGTCGCTGCAGCCCGCCGTCGTCGACCTCCTGCGGCTGGGCGCCCACCAACTGCTCGGCATGCGGATGAAGAAGTACGCGGCGGTGACCTCGACGGTGGACCTGGCCCGCGCCACCGTCGGCCAGCGCGTCACCGGGCTGGTCAACGCGATCATGCGCAAGATCTCCGCGCGCGACCTCGACGGGTGGCTCGACGAGTTGTCCCGCGGCGCAGATGCGCTGGACGAGCTCGCCATCCGTGGGCACCATCCGCGCTGGATCGTGGACGCCTACGCCGAACTGCTCACTCCCGATGAGCTCCCGCGTGCGCTGGCAGCGAACAACGAAGCCCCGCATCCGACGCTGGTGGTGCGGCCCGGCCTGGCGACGATCGACGACCTGGAGGGCGCGGTGGCCACCCGGTTCTCGCCGTTCGGCGCCACCACCGCGGGGGCGCCGGCGGAGCAGGCTCCGGTCCGGCAGGGGCGCGTGGGCGTACAGGACGAGGGCTCCCAACTCGTGGCCTGGGCACTGGCGCTCACCGAGGCACCGGAGGGGCCGTGGCTCGACATGTGCGCCGGGCCGGGCGGCAAGGCGGCGCTGCTCGCCGGCCTCGCGCGCGGGCAGCACACCTGGCTGGTGGCGTCGGAGGCGCAGGAGCACCGGGCCCGGCTGGTGCAGCAGGCCCTGGCGGCGTACCCCGACGGCACCGTGACGATCACCGCTGACGGCACGCGACCCGCCTGGGGCAGGCAGTTCGCGAAGGTGATGGTGGACGTGCCGTGCAGCGGCCTGGGTGCCCTGCGCCGCCGGCCTGAATCCCGCTGGCGCAGAAGGCCCGAGGACGTCACCGCCCTGGGCGGCCTGCAGCGCGACCTCCTGCGGCAGGCGATCGCGTCGACGCTGCCCGGGGGAGTGGTGGCCTACGTGACGTGCTCGCCGCACCGAGCCGAGACCGTCGAGGTGGTCGACGACGTGCTGGCCGAGCACCCGGAGGTGACGCGGCTGCGCGCCGCCGACGCGCTGCCGGAGGTCCCGGACAGCGCGTTGGGCGACGACGTGCAGCTGTGGCCGCAGCGCCATGGGACCGACGCCATGTACCTGTCGCTCCTGCGGGTCGGCGAAGGGTGGGCGGGGGAGCCTCGATAGGCTGGGGCCCATGCGTATCACCCCGAGCATCCTCAACGCCGACTTCACGAACCTGGCCGGTGAGATCGGCCGCATCGGCAGTGCGGACGCCGTCCACGTCGACGTGATGGACAACCACTTCGTCCCGAACCTGACGATCGGGCTGCCAGTGGTGGAGTCCATCCGGAAGGCCACGGACATGATGCTCGACATCCACCTGATGATCGAGGACCCCGACCGGTGGGCGCCGGAGTACGCCGAGGCCGGGGCCGAGTCGGTGACGTTCCACGTCGAGGCCGCCGCGGCCCCCGTCCGGCTGGCCCGCGAGCTGCGCCGCCTGGGCGCGCGGGCGTCGATGGCGTTGAAGCCCGCGACCCCCATCGAGGCCTACGCCGACATGCTCGACGAGGTCGACATGGTGCTGCTCATGACCGTGGAGCCGGGCTTCGGCGGCCAGAAGTTCCTCGACCTGGTGCTGCCCAAGATCCGCCGCACGCGTGAACTCCTCGGCAGCCGGCAGATCTGGCTGCAGGTCGACGGCGGCGTGAGCCTCGAGACCATCGAGCGGTGTGCGGAGGCCGGTGCGGACACGTTCGTCGCGGGCTCCGCCGTCTACAACGCCGCAGACCCGGACGCGATGGTCAACCGGCTGCGCGAGGCCGCCGTCGCCGCCTGCCGTCACTGACGCCCGGGCGGGCGGTCAGGACTCGATGGCGTTGCCGTTGCCGGGCTTGTCGTCGCCGCGGCGCCGCAGGAACTTCTCCAACTCCGCCGCGATGGTGTCGCCGGTGGCGCCCTCGACCTCTTCGGTGTCGCGCGCTTCCTCCAACTGCTCGATGTACTCGGCGATGTCGGGGTCCTGCTGGCTCAGCTGGTCCACCGCAGTGGTCCACTTCTGCGCCTCGACGGGCAGCTCCGCGTGCTGGAACTGCACGTGCAGGACGCCCTCCAGCTCCGTCAGCAGCGCGTCCTGGGCCTTCGGGTTGGGCGGCGACGACACGTAGTGCGGCACCGACACCCACAGCGACGCGGCGGGCACCCGCTCGTGCAGCATCAACTGCGCCGCCACGCCGATCATGCCGGTGGGGCCGGTGTAGTCGCTGGCGTCCATGCTGTACTTCCGCTCGACGGCGGGGTCACTGGTGTAGACGCCCACGGGCAGCGGGCGGGAGTGCGGGGTGTCGCTCAGCATGGCGCCGAGGAACACCACGATCTCCGGGTCGATCTTCTTGATCCGGTCCACCAGCTCCATGGAGAACTGGCGCCACAGCAGGTTCGGCTCCGGGCCCAGCACGACGATGATGTCGCGGTCGGGGTGGTGGACGGTGCGCAGCCGCAGGGCCGGCCACTCGACCCAGGCGCCGTCGGCGGTGCGGTGCAGCATCGGGCGGGTCTGCTGGTAGTCCCAGTACCGCTCATCGTCGATGATGCCCGCGTCCGTCCCCGGGTAGGCGTCCATCAGGTGGCGGAGCAGGTCGGTGGCCGCGTTGCCGGCGTCGTTCCAGCCGGAGAACGCGATCACCACTGCGGGATCACGGAGACCGTCCATAGGCGCGAACTGCATTCGTCCAGCCTACCCGGGTGGGGCTAGCCTTGCCGCGTGGCTATTTCTCTGAGAGACCTGTTGAATCGTCGTGTGCTGGTGGCCGATGGCGCCATGGGCACGATGCTGCAGTCCTTCGGCGAGCTCAGCCTCGAGGAGGACTTCCAGGGTCTCGAGGGTTGCAACGAGATCCTCAACGTGACCAGGCCCGACGTCGTGGCCTCCGTCCACCGCGCCTACTTCGAGGCCGGCGCCGACGCCGTCGAGACCAACTCGTTCGGCACCAACCTCGCAGCCCTGGCCGAGTACGACATCGTCGAGCGCCTCGATGAACTCGCCGAGGCGTCCGCCCGCATCGCACGCGGCGTGGCCGACGAGTTCACCGACAAACCGCGCTTCGTGCTCGGCTCCGTCGGCCCCGGCACCAAGCTGCCGACGCTGGGGCACGTCCAGTTCGCCGCCGTCCGGGACGCGTACCAACGTCAGGTGGCCGCGATGATCCGGGGCGGCATCGACGGGGTGCAGATCGAGACCTGCCAGGACCTCCTCCAGGCCAAGGCCGCCGTCATCGGCGCGCAGCGCGCCGCCGAGGAGGCGGGCGTCGACCTGCCCATCCTGGTCAACGTCACCGTCGAGACCACCGGCACGATGCTGCTGGGCTCCGAGATCGGTGCCGCGCTCACCTCGCTCGAGGCGCTCGGCGTCGACTGCATCGGCCTCAACTGCGCCACCGGCCCCGCCGAGATGAGCGAGCACCTGCGCCACCTGGCCCGCAACGCCACCATCGCCGTCGGCACCATGCCCAACGCCGGCCTGCCTGAACTGACCGCCGACGGTGCCCGCTACCCACTGGGCCCTGACGGGCTGGCCGACGCCCTGGGCTCGTACCTCGACGAGTTCGGCCTGGCCGTCATCGGCGGCTGCTGCGGCACCACCCCCGAACACATCCGCCTCCTGGCGGAGCGGTACAGCGGCCGCGAGGTCGCCCCGCGCCAGCCCGAGCCGGAGAACTCGTCCAGCTCGCTCTACATCCAGGTGCCGTTCGAGCAGGACGCGAGTTACCTCAACATTGGCGAGCGCACCAACGCCAACGGCTCCAAGGCCTTCCGCGAGGCGATGCTGGCGGAGAACTGGGACGAGTGCGTGGAGATCGCCAAGGCCCAGGCCCGTGACGGCGCACACGTCCTCGACCTCTGCGTCGACTACGTGGGCCGCGACGGCGTGGCCGACATGAAGGAACTGGCCTCGCGCCTGTCCACCGCGGTCACGCTGCCCATCGTCCTCGACTCGACGGAGCCCGAGGTGTTGCAGGCCGGCCTCGAGCACCTGGCCGGCCGCGCCATCATCAACTCGGTCAACTACGAGGACGGCGACGGCCCGACGTCGCGCTTCGGGCGCATCATGCCGCTGGTGCGCGAGCACGGCGCCGCCGTCGTCGCCCTGACCATCGACGAGGAGGGCCAGGCCCGCACCGCCGAGTGGAAGGTGCGCGTCGCCTCGCGCCTGATCGAGGACCTCACGCAGAACTGGGGCATGGACGTGGGCGACATCCTCGTCGACTGCCTCACGTTCCCCATCGCCACCGGCCAGGAGGAGACCCGCCGCGACGGCATCGAGACCATCGAGGCCATCAGGGAGCTGAAGAAGCGCTACCCGCGGGTGCGCACCACGCTGGGCGTGTCGAACATCTCGTTCGGCCTCAACCCCGCGGCCCGCATCGTGCTCAACTCGGTGTTCCTGCACGAGTGCGTGCAGGCTGGGCTGGACTCGGCCATCGTGCACAGCGCCAAGATCCTGCCCATGGACCGCATCCCCGAGGAGCAGCGGCAGGTGGCGCTCGACATGGTCCACGACCGTCGCTCCGAGGGCTACGACCCGCTGTCGAAGTTCCTCGAACTGTTCGAGGGCGTGACCGCCGCGTCGGCGCGGGCCTCCCGCGCCGCGGAGCTCGCCGCGCTCCCGCTGGGTGAGCGGCTGCAGCGCCGGATCATCGACGGCGAGGCCAAGGGGCTGACCGCAGACCTCGACGAGGCCCTCAGGGACAAGCCGGCCCTCGACATCATCAACCAGGACCTGCTGGCGGGCATGAAGACCGTGGGCGAGCTGTTCGGTTCCGGGCAGATGCAGCTGCCGTTCGTGCTGCAGTCGGCCGAGACCATGAAGCAGGCCGTCGCCTACCTCGAACCCCACATGGAGAAGAGCGACGCGGGCTCCGGCAAGGGCACGCTCGTGCTGGCCACCGTCCGCGGCGACGTGCACGACATCGGCAAGAACCTCGTCGACATCATCGTCAGCAACAACGGCTACACCGTCATCAACATCGGCATCAAGCAGCCCATCCAGGCCATCATCGACGCGGCGGAGCAGCACGACGCCGACGCGATCGGCATGTCTGGGCTGCTGGTGAAGTCGACGCTGGTGATGAAGGACAACCTCGCCGAGCTCAACCGCCTCGGCCTCGCCGAGAAGTACCCGGTGCTGCTCGGCGGTGCCGCGCTCACCCGGACGTTCGTCGAGCACGACCTGGGCGACATGTTCGAGGGGCAGGTGCGCTACGCCAAGGACGCCTTCGAGGGCCTCGCCCTGATGGATGCCGTCATGGCCGTGAAGCAGGGCGTGCCCGGCGCCAGGCTGCCGGAGCCGCGCAAGCGCCGCTACGCCAAGGTCGAGGTCGAGGAGGAGCCCATCGAGCCCGGCACGCGCTCCGACGTGGCCCGCGGCGTCGACGTACCCACCCCGCCGTTCTGGGGCACCCGCGTCGTCAAGGGCATCGCGCTGGCTGACGTCGCCGCCTGGCTCGACCACCGCGCCACGTTCATGGGCCAGTGGGGCCTCAAGGGCAGCCGCGGCGGCCCGTCGTTCGAGGAGATCGTCGAGACCGAGGCCATGCCACGCCTGCGGATGTGGATGGACCGGATCAAGACGGAGAACCTCGCCAACTTCGGTGTGGTCTACGGCTACTTCCCGGTGCATTCGGAGGCCGAGACGCTCATCGTCGGTGACCCGGAGGATCCCCAGCGGGAACTCACCCGGTTCACGTTCCCGCGCCAGCGCCGCGACCGTCGACTCTGCCTGGCAGACTTCTTCCGCGACGCCGACGAGGCCGCCGAGCACGGCCCCGACGTGCTGGCCATGCAACTGGTCACGATGGGATCCGCCGTGGCCCAGGGCACCCAGAGGCTGTTCGAGGCCAACTCCTACCGCGACTACATGGAGTTGCACGGCCTGTCGGTCCAGCTGACGGAGGCGCTCGCCGAACACTGGCACGACCGCATCCGCCAGGACCTCGGCTTCGGCGCCACCACCGACATCGACGAGGCCATCCGCAAGCAGGCCTACCGCGGCTCGCGCTATTCGTTCGGCTACCCGGCCTGCCCCGACCTGGAGGACCGCCGCAAGCTGGTCGAGCTCCTGGAGCCGGGCCGCATCGGCGTGGAGCTCAGCGAGGAACTGCAGCTGCACCCCGAACAGTCGACCGACGCCATCATCCTGCACCACCCGGAGGCGAAGTACTTCAATGCTGGCTGAGCCCAAGGCCGTCCTCTGGGACTTCGACGGCACCCTCGTCAACACCGAACCCGTGTGGCAGGAGGTCGAGCGGCGCATGCTCGCCGAGCACGGGGTGACGTTCACCACCGAGCAGTGGGAGTCGATGACCGGCCAGGACGCCCGGCTCTCGGCCGCCATGATCGCCGAGGCCATCGGCTCCGACGACGTGGACGGCCTGCTGGAGAGGCTCCACGAGGGCGTGGCAGAACACCTCCGCAGCCGCGACCTGCCCTACCTCCCGGGCTCCCGCGAACTACTGCTCGAACTGGAGTCGCGAGGCGTCCCGTGCGCCATCGTCACCGCCAGCAGCGGCTACATCCTCGACGCCGCCCGTGACCGGCTGCCACGGCACGTGTCGTTCATCGTGACCTCCGACGACGTGACGCGCACCAAGCCGCACCCCGAGGGCTACCTGCTGGCGATGGAGCGGCTCGGCGTCACGCCGGCCGACGTCGTGATCCTCGAGGATTCGGTGCCCGGCACCATGTCGGGGCTCGCCTCGGGCGCCGTCGTCTACGCTGTTCCCTCTGTGCCACTCGAGCCACACCGTCGCATGCACATCGGCGTGGGGCTCGACGGCATCGGTTGGGATGAGCTCGCCAAGGTCTGGCGGGAGCGGAAGGAAGCGGCATGAACCTGTCCGGAGTGCACACCGGGCCCCTGCGGGAGGGCGAGCGCGTCACGCTCACCGACAACAAGGGGCGGCGCAAGTCGATCCTGCTGGAGGCGGGCAAGTCGTGGCACACCACCAAGGGAGCGGTGCACCACGACGACCTCATCGGCGGGCCCGATGGCGTGGTCATCACCTCCGTGGGCGGCATGCAGTACCTGGCCCTGCGCCCGCTGCTGCACGACTACATGGTCGCGATGCCCCGCGACGCTGCGGTGATCTACCCCAAGGAAGCCGCCCAGATCGTGATGTGGGGCGACATCTTCCCCGGCGCGCGCGTGCTGGAGGCCGGCGTCGGTTCGGGCGCCCTGTCGCTGGCGCTGCTCCGGGCGATCGGCCCCGAGGGCAGGCTGCAGTCCTACGAGCGCCGCCAGCAGTTCGCCGACGTGGCCCAGCGCAACGTCCGCAACTTCATCGGCGGCGAACACCCCGGCTGGGAGGTCACCGTCGGCGACCTCGTCGAGGTGATCAAGGACGACCAGATCGACCGCGCCATCCTCGACATGCTCGCCCCGTGGGAGTGCATCGACGCCGTGGGGGAGCGGCTCATCCCGGGCGGCGTGCTCGTGTGCTACGTCGCCACCGCCACCCAGCTGGGCCGCGTCGCCGACACGCTGCGCGCGCACGGCGGCTTCACGGAGCCCCAGCTGACGGAGACCACGATGCGTGACTGGCACGCCGAGGGCCTGGCGATCCGTCCCGGCCATGGCACGTCGAGCCACACCGGCTTCCTGGCGATCTCCCGACGACTGGCCCCGGGCCAGCAGGCACCGATGCGCAGCCGTCGGCCCGCCCCCGGTGCCTACGGGCCCGACTACACGGGCCCGCGGCCGGCGAACATCCCTGCGGACCTAGGCGGCGCTGGCTCGGTGGTGCCGGGCAAGCCGGTAGACGAGCCGCCAGCCGAAGAAGGCGGCCCCGAGGAATAGGGCGGCCACGGCGACGAAGGCCGCCGCGGCCGTGTCGCCGGAGGTGACCCGAAGCACCATGCCACCCAGGAGCGTCATGAGCCACACGATGAGCCCCTCGCGCCACCCGCGGCAGGGGACCCCGCTGAGGATCACGGCCGCCCAGCCGACCAGGCAGGCCGTGAGGAACGGCCAGGCCGTGGACAGGACCCCCACCGGGTCCAGCCCGTGCGACGCGCGTCCGATGACGGCGAAGACCAGTACGCAGACCAGATCGACGGTGATTGGCACGACTCGCTTCATGCCCGCCACTATAGAAGGGTGATGATGGACAGTCCCTCCTTCATGGAGTACCTGAGGCAGGTGGCGCCGGAAACGCTTCCGGCGGCCCGCGACGGGTCGGTGCCGGCAGTGCACGGCACCACGATCGTGGCGGCCCGGTATCGCGACGGAGTGGTGATGGCCGGCGATCGGCGCGCCACGATGGGCACCGCCATCGCGATGCGTGACATCGAGAAGGTCTTCGGTGCCGACGACCGGTCCATCATCGGCGTCGCCGGGGTGGCCGGGATCGCCGTCGAGCTCGTGCGCCTGTTCCAGGTGGAGCTGGAGCACTTCGAGAAGGTTGAGGGGACCCCGTTGAGCTTCGACGGCAAGGCGAACCGGCTGAGCTCCATGTTGCGGGCCAACCTGCCGCAGGCGCTGCAGGGCATGGTGGTGCTGCCGCTGTTCGTCGGGTGGGACGAACGGGCACACCGGGGCCGGATGTTCTCCTACGACGCGACGGGCGGCCGCTACGAGGAGGCCGAGTACTGCTCCGTCGGCTCCGGCGCGGCGTTCGCGCGGGGCGCGCTGAAGAAGCTCCACGACCCCGAGGCAGACGAGCGTTCCGCGGTGGCGGCGCTGCTGCAGTCGCTGTACGACGCGGCCGACGACGACTCCGCCACCTCCGGCCTCGACCTGACGCGCGGCATCTTCCCGCTGGTCATGCGCGCCTCGGTCGAGGGCGTCGCACGGTGGTCCGAGGAGGGCGTGCGGGAACTGGCCCACACCATCGTGGCGGCGCGGGCCACCCGCCCCGACGGCCCGAGGGGGTACGCGCTGTGAGCCTGCCGTTCTACGTCAGCCCCGAGCAGCAGATGCTCGACCGCGCCGAGTTCGCGCGCAAGGGCATCGCGCGGGGCAGAGCCGTCGTCGTGCTCCGCTACGCCGACGGCATCGCGATGGTCGCCGAGAACCACTCGACGACGCTGAACAAGGTCGCCGAGATCTACGACCGGATCGGGTTCGCCGCCGTCGGCCGCTACAACGAGTTCGAGACGCTGCGCATCGCCGGCATCCGGCACGCAGACCTGCGCGGCTACTCCTACGACCGCCGCGACGTGACCGGCCGCAGCCTTGCCGGCGCCTACTCCCAACTGCTGGGCGGCGCGTTCGCCTCCGCCGGAGAGAAGCCCTATGAGGTGGAACTCATCGTCGCCGAGCTGGGGGAGGAGCCCTCCGGCGACGTGCTCTACCGGATCGGCTACGACGGCGTGATCACCGACGAGCAGCACCTCGCGGTCATCGGCGGCGACGCCGAGCGGATCGCCGACGTGGTGCGGGGCGGGTTCGACGCCGGGGCGTCGCTGCACGACGCCGTCGCGCTGGCCGGCAACGCGCTGCGCTCGGAGCAGTTGGAGGTCGCGGTGCTGGAGCGCGGCACGCAGCGGCGCCGCACGTTCCGCCGCGTCGGCACGGATGAGGTGTCGCGTGGGTGAGTCCGTCCTGATCCTGGGCGCCGGCCTGGTGGGTTCGTCGCTCGGGCTGGCCCTGACGCGCGCGGGCTACGACGTGATCCTGTGGGACATCGTCGCGGCGCATTCGCTGGTGGCCGCGGGCCTCGGCGCCGGGCGCATCTCCGACGAGGCCACCGACGACCCCGACATCGTCGTGGTCGCCACCCCGCCAGAGGTCATCCCGTCGCTGGTGGCCGAGACCCTCGAGAAGTTCCCCGACGCGGTGATCACCGACGTCGGCTCCGTCAAGGCGCCCATCCTCGAGGCCGTCGTGCAGCTGGCCCCCGAACACCGCCGCTACGTCGGGTCCCACCCCATGGCCGGATCGCAGTTCACCGGCCCGCTGACCGCCTCGGGCGACCTCTTCAAGGACCGCACCTGGGTCGTCACGCCTCAGGACGGCAACCGGCCCCAGGACGTGGCGCGCATCGAGCGGCTCGCTGCCGACGTCGGGGCGCGCGTGGTCACCATGCCGGTCGACCTGCACGACGAGGCAGTGGCACAGGTCAGCCACGTGCCGCACCTGATGAGCATCCTCACCGCCAGCCACCTGCGCCAGGTGCCCACCGACAACCTGCGGCTGGCAGGCCAGGGCATCCGCGACGTCACGCGCATCGCCGGCTCCGACCCGGCACTGTGGCGCCAGATCATCGTGTCCAACGCCGACGCCGTGCGTCACGAGCTGGAGGAGGTCGCCACGGACCTCGCGCACCTCATCAGCGTGCTGGACCGGCCCGAGGAACTCGAGCACTTCCTCGCCATCGGGCGCACCGGTGCCCACTCCCTGCTGGGCAAGCACGGCCAGGACCCGCTGGACCTGCTGAAGGTCACCGTCGAGATCCCCGACGAGCCGCGGGCGTTGGGCCGCCTGTTCACCGACATCGGCGAGGTCGGCCTCAACGTGGAAGACTTCGAGATCACCCACGACCCGGTGCGCGAGGTCGGCTACCTGCAGGTCTCCGTGGAGAGCGAGGTGGCCGAGCAACTGCGCGCCACGCTGGTGGAACGCGGCTGGGGTGCGTGGTCGTCCAACCGAGGGAGCGCCTGATGTCTCTGCTGATCGCCATCGACGGGCCGAGCGGGTCCGGCAAGTCCACGACCGCGAAGCTGCTCGCCCGGCGGCTGGGGCTGGGCTACCTCGACACCGGAGCGATGTACCGCGCCGCCACCACCGAGTACCTGCGCCGCTACCCGGAGGGTGCCGGGGCCGACGCCGTGGCGCGGCTGGTGGAGGAGGCCGCGCTGGTGTGCGACACCACCCCGGAGTCGCCCGCATTCAGCATCAACGGCCACGACGTCACCGAGGAGATCCGTGAGCCGCGCATCTCGGCGGCGGTCTCGACGGTGGCCACCAACCTCGAGGTCCGGCGCCTGCTCACCGCGTTGATGCGCGGCATCATCGCCGACCACGGCAGGCGCATCGTCGTCGAGGGCCGCGACATCACCACCGTCGTGGCGCCCGATGCCGACGTGCGGGTGCTGCTGGTGGCGGATCCCTCCGCCCGGGTGGCCCGCCGGGCGGCCGAGGTCGAGGGCAGGGCCACCGCCGCGGAGGTCACCGACCAGGTGCTGCGCCGCGACCGCGACGACTCCACCGTGTCGAACTTCACCGAGGCCGCGGAGGGCGTCACCGTGATCGATTCGACGTTCCTGACCCCCGATGAGGTGGTCGACGCCATCATCGCGCTCGCACCCCGCGCCTGATTCGGTAGGCTGGGGCGCTGCCCACTCTTCTCAGGAGGCTCCCGTGACCGAGACCATCAAGCCCATCGTGGCCGTCGTCGGCCGACCCAACGTCGGCAAGTCGACCCTGGTCAACCGTATCCTCGGTCGACGCGAAGCCGTCGTGCAGGACCAGCCGGGCGTGACCAGGGACCGCGTCTCGTACGACGCGAACTGGAACGGGCGCGAGTTCGTGCTCGTCGACACCGGTGGCTGGATGTCGGATGCGCAGGGCATGGCGGCCGCCATCGCGGAGCAGGCGGAGCTCGCCATCTCGCTGGCCGATGCCGTCCTGTTCGTCGTGGACGCCACCGTCGGCACCACCGACGAGGACGAGGCGGTGGTGCGCGTGCTGCGCCGCTCGCAGAAGCCGGTGGTGCTGGCGGCCAACAAGGTCGACGACCAGCGCCACGAGATGATGGCCGCCACCATGTGGAACCTGGGCCTGGGGGAGCCGTTCCCCGTCTCGGCCCTCCACGGGCGTGGCTCGGGCGACCTCCTCGACGCCGTCCTGAACTCCATCCCGGAGGCGCCGAAGGAGACCTACGAGGAGGTCGGCGGGCCGCGCCGCGTCGCCATCGTGGGCAAGCCCAACGTCGGCAAGTCCTCACTGCTGAACAAGATGGCGGGCGAGACGCGCGTGGTGGTCTCCGACGTGTCCGGCACCACCGTCGACCCGGTCGACGAACTGGTGGAGATCGGCGGGCAGGTCTACCGCCTCATCGACACCGCCGGCATCCGCAAGCGCGTCAAGGAGGCCTCCGGCCACGAGTACTACGCCTCGCTGCGCACCCAGGCCGCGATCGAACGCGCCGAGGTGTGCATCATGGTCGTCGACGCCTCGGAGCCCGTCTCCGACCAGGACCTGCGGATCCTCAGCAACATCGAGGAGTCCGGGCGCGCGCTGGTCATCGCCTTCAACAAGTGGGACCTCACGGACGAGGAGCGCCGCTACTACCTGGATCGCGAGATCGACCGCGACCTGCAGGCCTGGAAGTGGGCACCCACCGTCAACATCTCCGCACTGACCGGCCGCAACGTCGACAAGCTCGGCAAGGCCATCGAGACCGCGGCGGCCGGCTGGGAGACCCGCATCTCGACGGGCAAGCTCAACGCTTTCCTCGGCAGGCTGAGCGCCGCCCACCCGCACCCGGTGCGCAGCGGCAAGCAGCCCCGCATCCTGTTCGGCACCCAGGCGCAGAACTGCCCGCCCACGTTCGCGCTGTTCACCAGCGGCAAGATGGACGACACCTACGTCCGCTACATCGAGCGCCGCCTGCGCGAGGACTTCGGTTTCGAGGGGTCGCCGGTGCACGTCCAGATCCGGGCCCGCGAGAAGCGCAAGGACCGCGCCTGAGCGTCGACCCGGCGCGCCGGCGGCCCGCAGTCGGACCTGCGGGCCGTGGGTCCCGGCCCTAGGAGTACGCTTCGCCGTTGGAGGCGATTACCACATGGGAAACCGGGACTTCCGGATCGAACCTCAGCGCCTGACGCCGAGGGAACAGATACGCCGCTACCGAGCGTTGGCGGGCGAACACATCATCAGCCTGAGGAACCTCTGGCCGGGGCCGGCGGACTACGGCGGGCTGAGGCAGTCCTGGCTGAAGGACCTCCTCGCCGGGATCACCGTCGGCGTCGTCGCACTGCCACTCGCCCTCGGCTTCGGCGTCGCGTCCGGTGCCGGGGCCGCGGCCGGCCTGGTCACCGCGATCGTGGCGGGCATCGTCGCTGCCATCTTCGGCGGCTCCCACCTGCAGGTCTCGGGCCCCACCGGGGCCATGACCGTGGTGTTGTTGCCCGTCATCGCCAAGCACGGCCTGGGCGTGATCCCGCTGCTGGCGATCATGGCCGGCATCATCGTCGTGGCGATGGCCGTCACCGCCGTCGGCAGGTCGGTCGAGCTGATCCCCTTCCCCGTCGTGGAGGGATTCACGATGGGCATCGGCGTGATCATCGCGCTGCAGCAGTTGCCATTGATCCTCGACGCCCCGCGGGGTGAGTCGGAATCGACGCTGATGGCCGGCTGGCAGACGATCCAGCAGGCCGACTGGGGGCATGCCTGGCAGCCGTTGGCGGTCGCCGCGGCCGTCGTCGCAATGCACGTCATCGGCCTGAGGCTGGTACCCCGCTGGCCGCTGGCACTGATCTCCATCGTCGTCGCGACCGTCGCGGTGGTACTGCTGCCCATCACCGTGGAGACCATCGGCGCTCTGCCGACGGGTCTACCCTCACCGCAGGTCCCGGACTTCACCATCGGCATGCTCCAGGACCTCGCCGGCCCGGCGCTGGCGATCGCGGCGCTGGCGGCGCTCGAGTCGCTGCTGTCGGCGCGGGTGGCAGACGGGATGCGGCCTGACCTGACCCCCTCGAACCCAGACCGCGAACTGATGGGGCAGGGCCTGGCCAACGTCGCGTCGGGACTCTTCGGCGGCCTCCCCGCCACGGGCGCCATCGCGCGCACCGCCGTCAACGTCCGCTCCGGGGCCCGGACCCGGCTGTCGTCGGTCACGCACTCGGTGGTGCTGTTGGCGGTGATGCTCCTGCTCGCCCCCATCGTCGGCACGGTCCCGATGGCCGCGTTGGGTGGCGTGCTGCTCGTGACCGCCGGCCGCATGATCAACCTGCGCCTCGGACGCACGATGCTCACCGTGACGAGGGCCGACCGCAACACGTTCCTGTTGACGTTCGGCGCCACCGTCCTGCTGGACCTCGTGGCGGCCGTGCTGCTCGGCCTCCTCATGGCGGGCGTGATGAGCCTGCGGCACATGGCCACCTACTCCGTCGTGGCACGGCAGAACCTGCCCACGGCCACCGTCGAGGGCGTCGTCGACTGGAGCCCGGAGCAGCGGCATCTGCGTGACGCCGTCGCCGTCTTCCGGGTCGACGGTGCGCTGTTCTACGGCAACGCCCAGCGGTTCATCGACGAGGTCAACGACATCGGCGGCGACGTGGCCGCGGTCATCATCCGCTGCCACCAGATGCGCATCCTCGACGCCTCGGGTGCCGTGGCGCTGGACACTGCGCTCAAGCGCCTGCGCCGCCGTCGCATCATCTACGTGATCCAGGGGATGAACAACAGCCAGCGGCGCACGTCGGTACTGATGGGGGCCACCGAGGAGCGGCACCACGTCAAGGAACTGTCAGAGGCCCTGACGTGGATCGACGACGAGCTGCGCACGGGCGTTCACACGAAGATGACCTGACCCCCTTCGCTCAGCTCGATGAAGTCGGCTGCGGAGATGACGTCCTCCACCCCCTCGTACAGGTCCGACATGGCCAGGCCGTTCATGTCGAAGCTGAGCTTGCAGCCCCAGAGGTGACCGCCTGCGGCCACGATGATGTCGAGGAACTCACGCACGCCCGGGATCTCCAGGTCGTCGAGTTGCCTGTTCATCATCCTGGTCGACAGGCGCGTCATGCCGGGGATGGCGCCCATGCCGGCCCACAGGGGCAGCGAGCGCGCCATGGGGAGGTGCATCGCGGTGTTGCCGAGCATGGTGAACTTGAGGTCGTCCATCGTGGCTTCGGTGACCAGGTCGAAGCCCCAGAAGGTGAAGAAGATGTGCGTCTCGATGCCTTCGCCCAGGGCGGCGTTGGCCATGATGAGGGCCGGGTAGGCCATGTCGAGGTTGCCCTTGGAGGCGATGAAGCACATCTTCCTGGGCCGGTTCGGGGCGTCCGTTCCGACGGCGGGTGCAGCGAAGTCTGCGGGCTTCGGACGTGCCCTACCCTCCGTCGCCACGGCGCCGTTGGTTGGGCGGGCCCTGGCGGGCCCGAAGTCGGGGATGATCGGGTGGTCGAGGATCTCGGTCATGTCCATGCCTTCCCTAGACGCAGCCCTTGGGCTTGGGCAGCCCGGCGATGTAGGACATCTTCTTGGCGGGTTTGCCGGGGAAGAGCCGGAACAGCTCCTTCATGTCGAAGCCGCCGACCACCGCGGTGCGGCGCAGGGTGGCGGTCTCCTGCCGCGCCGGGTAGTCGTCGCGGAGGAAGCGCAGCACCTTCCAGTGCTCGTCGGTGAGCTCGTCGAGGCCGGCGTACCCGGCGAGGGTGCGGGCGAGGTCGTCGTCCCATTGCTGGTAGTCGGTGAGGAAGCCTTCGTCGTTGACGTCGATGACGCGGCCTCCGTCGATGCGCGTGCGTGGCATGGGTGTCTCCTTCACTTCGAGGTGACCAGGGGCAGCCTGCGGCGTGCCCATTGTGTGAGGGTGAGCCCGGCGGAGTCGCCTTCGACGTTCTTGCCGAGCAGCATCATGTCGGTGGTGAACGGCAGGGGCCGTCCCTTGAGCAGCATCGTCCAGTAGACCCAGCGGAACGCGAGCTTGGCGAGGTGGTTGGCGCGCGACTCGCCGAGCAGCCGCATTGGCCCCACGACTGGGAGGGGGAACGTGCCGGTGTAGGGCTGGGTGCCGTAGTTGAAGTCGAGCAGCATGCCCTTGCGCCGTCCGGTCTCGATGAAGCAGTTCGCGTGCCCGTCGAATGAGTGGGGGAGCGGTTCCCCGCGCAGGTAGTGGGGCCAGTTCGCCATGAAGACGTCCAGGGAGAAGTGCGCCACCGAGCCGGCCTTCGACGTGGGCAGCGTGCCGCCGTCGCCGAGGACGAAGATGTCCGGGTGCGCGTCGGCGCGCATGGTGTGCTGGTCACACGGCACCAGGTTGAGTTCGTCGCCGAGGCCCGACCTGGCGATGTACTGCGGCCCGAGATTGAGCGGGATCGAGACCAGGAGGTCGTAGGGGATGCGGCGGTCGTCGTAGGAGACGAGTTCCTTCGCCTCCGGGTCGATGCGCTCGACGGCGAAGTCTGCCTCGAGGGTGATGTCACGGTCACGGAACATGGAGCCGAGTTCCCGTGAGGCGACGGGTTTGGTGAATGCGCCGTCGAGGGGCGTGACGTAGGTGAAGTCCACCTTGTGCCGCGTCCGGCGGTCTCTGAAGTAGCCGTCGGCGAGGAAGAGGAACTCCAGCGGCGCCACCGGGCACTTGATCGGCATGTCGGTGAGGTGGACCACCAGCCTGCCGCCCCGGAAGGCCCTGATCGCGTCGCGGAGCGCCACGGCGGACGGAAGGTCGTAGAAGTGGTGCACGTCAGGGCTGTCGGCACCGGGGGTGAGGTCGGGTCGCGGTTCGACGCCGGTGGCGATGATCAGCGCGTCCCAGGCGATGTCGCGGCCGTCGGTGAGCAGGACCTTCTGGTCCTCGACGGTGACCCTGTCGATCTCGCCGAGCACGAGGTCCACGTCGTGAGGCAGGTACCGGCGGCGCGGCTGAACGATCTTGTCGCGGGTGTAGCTGCCGAAGGGCAGGAACAGGTACCCGGGTTGGTAGTGGTGATCGTCGTCGCGGTCGATCACCGTGATGGCGAGTTCCTCGCGAGGGTGTGCGGCGCGCAGCTTGTTGGCGGCCATGGTGCCCGCGGTGCCCCCACCGAGGATGAGCAGTCTCTTCATTGAGACCTCCATGAGTAGGAATGACTCGATTCTATACCCCCGCCCGTATATCACGCAGGGGAATCGTGCGACGGCTGCGATGAGGTTCGTGGCCACGAGGCCTCGATGTGCGCACTTCGCGAAGAGGCGCTAAGCTATCCGAGTTGCCACACGGCAGCGGGCGGGCTGTAGCGCAGCTTGGTAGCGCACTTGACTGGGGGTCAAGGGGTCGCAGGTTCAAATCCTGTCAGCCCGACGTAAAAGCCCTGGTGAGAACAGGTTTCTCACCAGGGCTTCGTCTTACCCGAGATCCTTGTCCGTGGCCGCCCTGGGCCACAGCGGCGATTGTCCCTACGCCTCCTGGGAGGCGGCCCATTCAGCCACCCGGCGGGCGCTCTCCTCCTGAGAGATGTCTTCGACCCGGGTCATGATGGACCAGCGGACGCCGAAGGGGTCTCTGACGCTGGCGAAACGGTCACCTGAGACGAAGTCGGCGATCGGCTCGCGGATCGTCGCCCCGGCGGCCACTGCTGCGGCGACGACCGCATCGACATCGGGCACGTACAGGCCCAGTGAGTAACAGTCTTCCTCTCCGGGCGGTGGGGCGACCAGATCGAAGTCGGGCATCGGCTCACCGATCTGGAGCTGGCCGTGCC
Organism: Tessaracoccus lubricantis; assembly: GCF_039544535.1. NCBI lineage: Bacteria > Bacillati > Actinomycetota > Actinomycetes > Propionibacteriales > Propionibacteriaceae > Tessaracoccus > Tessaracoccus lubricantis. Next base: position 100,340 of record NZ_BAABLV010000035.1, on the reverse strand, counting down.
CGAAGTCCAGCCCCGCGTGCACCACCATCCCGCTCATCTCCGTGACGTCGGTGACGCGAGCACCGAACGTGTCCCGATAGAAGTCGACGGCCTTACGTGCGTTCGGGATCGCAAGGAACGGTGTGATGCTGGTCGCGCCCTTGGGCGTGCCGTGGTCTGTGTGTGTGCCATGTGCTGCTGCCATGCCCTTGACCGTACGAGCCTCGACACGACTGACGCTTGAAGATTTGCGCCAGGTCGCCTCGGTAGGGTTGGCGGGGTCATGGCAGATCCGGCAACGTCACGTGGGGTGCTGTACCCAGCAAGCCTGCCCACTCTTCATCGCGAGACCGTGACCGGCGATCTCGCGGTCTTCGTGCGCTGGTTCTGGGTTCCCGAGTGGAACATCGAGCCCGGACGGACCTCGCGCCAGCACGTGATCGGGTTCCCCGCGTGCAACCTCGTCGTCCAGGACGGCATGAGCGGAATCTCAGGGCCGACGACGCGTGCGTCGTACCGCGACCTGACCGGGAGCGGTTGGGCAGTGGGGGCACTGCTTCGCCCCGCTGCGGTACTCCCACTCGTGGAGGACGTCTCGTCGCTGCGCAATGCCCACCGGCCGATCGAGGCTCCCGAGCTCACGGCTGCCGTCTCCTCGGCGATGGACGCCCCTGGCGCAGGGCATGACCGTCGACGCGCAGCCATTGCCGTCTGCGCCCAATGGCTGAGGTCCAGATTGGGCAGCCCGAATGAAGAAGGCCTCCTCGCCAACAACATGGTCGAGGCTGCCGAGTCCAACCCCGAGGTGCGCAGCGTCACTGATCTTGCAGCGCACCTGAACATCTCGGTACGTAGTGCTCAGCGGCTCGCTTCAAGGTACGTCGGCGTGTCACCGGCGGTCCTGATCCGCCGGCGCAGGCTCCAAGAGGCGGCCGAGAAGCTCCGCCATGATCGCGGATTCGACCTGACCGAACTGGCGCACGAGTCGGGCTACGCCGACCACGCCCACCTGACGAGGGACTTCCGCGCCACTCTCGGCTTCACCCCCAGCAAGTACAGGAACTCCCTCTCCGCCGAGTGAAGCCCGCGACGTCCAGGTTGTGAGAGCCCGGCAGCAGCGCGGAGACGAGTCGTGCACCGGACGGGAGCTTGGCCCCATCTGTTGCTGGCAGCTTGCCCGGGACCGCCCCGTGAGAGGATGTGGAATGGACGTCAACCAGTTCTGGGAGCATGCGCGTGTGGGCGCCAACCTCAACCCGTTCCAGGAGTGGATGGGCCCTCAGGTCTGGGGCACCGTCACCCCACCGGCGTGGTCGTTCGGCGAGACGCCGGAGGAAGCAGACCAGCTGGCCGAGGACATCGTGACCGGCCGGAAGACCGGAACCAGCAGCCTGTTGTGGCAGTACGAACGCGACGACATCCCGCTGCCCGAGCCAAGCACCCTGGCCATCGTCCTCGACGGCTCTGACGAGCCGCGCGCGCTGATCCTGACGACGAAGGTGCGCGTGGTGCCGTTCAGCGCCGTCGACGAGCAGCACGCCTTGGCGGAGTCCGGATCGCTGGGGGAGTGGCTGCGCCGCCACGAGGCCCTCGCACGTGCGGTGGACGACGGGGCGCACCCCTTCGACCCATCGATGCCCTTCGTGCTCGAGACCTTGGAACTGCTGTACCCGCACCCTGCGCAGCGCCGCGCAGGCTAGCGGGTTCAGCGGCGTGAGACGTACTCGAAGTCGACGTCGAGGTCAGGGTCGATCGCATGGATGATGCCCTCGTAAACGGCTCGGCTTGGTCCCGCAGACGCCAGGTTCCCGAAGCGCTCAGGCCGTCGCCGCCCTCGTCCTCTCGTACTCCGCAGGGTCGAGGATGCGCCACATGCCTCCGCCGATGGCCAACACGCCGCGCGCCGGCAGCGGCACGTCACCGATGCGGGGAGGGTCGTTCAAGACGACGGGGTTGCCGAGGTCCAGTCCATCCAGCCGAGCCCGAGCCGAGTCGATGAGGAACATCCGCTGGGGCATCAGGGTCCCCGTGTGCCCGCTCGGCATGCGACCCCGCAGCTTCAGGTCGCCCATCCCCAACCTCTTCGCCAGCAGTTCCCGTGCCCTGATCAGCAAGCGCGGCCGCCACGACGACAGGGGGAGCTTGGCGCTCAGTGGATTCAGCAACCGAAGAGCCAGGGGTTCGTGCGCGGTCATCGTCCACTGGAGGGCGGGCTGATCCATGGTGGCGCTCAGGCTCCGCGGCCCGGTCCAGGTGACGTCGATGTGGGAGAAGCCAGTGAAGGTGCAGGCCGCTCCGTAGTACCTGGGACAGGCGGTATCGAGGCGGGGGCCGTCGACATGGATCGACCAGCGACCTTCGGGGTCGCGGTGCCAGATGGTGCGGTAGGAGCCGAAGTCGTTCTCAGGGAACACGCGGAGTGCGAGCACATGGCCGCTGTCGAACGGGAGCCCGAACACGCCCCAGCCCTTCACGTACTCGTGGCCCGCCCAGGGCGCTTGGCCCCGCACCTGCGGCAGGCCGGAGAGCTGCCGCGCCAGGTTCAGCATGGGGTCGCCTCCCTCCTGGAGATTCGAGTATGGCACCGGCGGTGGGGGAGCGATACATCAGGCCGAGACCAAGCGGGTGATCGTGGACGTGAGCGGCGTATTTACCAGTGCCTTCACCCGCATCGTCGGGCGACGGGTGCGCACGAATTTCGGTGCCGCCGAGGCAGGGCACCCCGTTGCGCTGGATCGTAGAATGAGCCATGAGGGCAACGTCGCCCCACCACAGGAGGCCCACGATGGCCAGGACTACACGTTCACCGGGTACGGAACCCGGGCACACCGAATCGGTGTCGACCACGCATGACGGCAACCGCACCGCCCCCTTGATGATCCCCATCCACAATCTGTCGTGGGGGCCCTTGTACAGGATCGGCGGCTATTCGGCGTTCGTCTTCGTCGCCCTCGTCCTGATCCCCGTCGTCCTCGTCTTCGCGGCGCCACTGCCCCCGACGGAGGGCCGCGAACTCCTCGAGTACATCGCCACCCACAAGGTGGTCTACCTCGTCGAGTTGGTCTCGTTCGTCGGATTGGCCGTGCCTGCGCTGCTGATGTTCGCAGCACTGTCCATGGCGCTGTCCACCATCAACAGGTCGCTGGCACTGGTGGGCGGCCTGCTCGGCGTCGCGTCGGAGACCATCGCGCTGGCCCTGGGCAGCAGCCCACAGTCGCTGCACGGCGGATTGGTGGTGCTCAGTGACGCCTACGCAACGGCCGGCACGGAGCAACAGGCCAGCCTCGTCGCAGCGGCGGAGGCGTTGATCGCAGCCACGAACGCCGTGTCCTGGGCTGGCATCCTGACGGCGGGGGCCATCCTCGTGCTCTCGTGCGTGATGTGGCAGGGGCGGTGGGGCAGGGCCCTGGCGGTGGTGGGGATCGCCACCGGCGCCATCGGCATCGTCAGCGAGGCCCTGCGCCCGGTCATCGGCTCCGGCTACCTGCTCTACGGCCTGTTGCTTCCGGTCTGGGTCGCCTGGGCGGGCTCGAGGCTCCTGCACCACCGCCGCCCAGCGGAGTGAAGCTCCCTCGAAGTGCGAGGGAGCACCTCACTCCGAGACGATCACGGCCTCGATGCCGAGCACGTCAGCCACCTTCGCGATGGTGCTGGCGTGATGCCCGATCCCCAACGCGTAGTGGTGGGTGGGGGCCTCCCGAACCCACCGCTTGAGGAAGGTGCGCACGTCGGGTTCGAACCTGCCCAGCGTGTTGGTGTTGCCCGTGGGTGGCACCGGCAGCCGCAGCGATTCACCCTCAGCGATCACGAACTTGAACCTGCCCTCCGAGGTGATCGTGTTGCCGAGCATCGTGATGGGCCCCTCCTTGATGTTGAACTCCACCGACGCGCCGGCGCCCGGCTTGCCGTGATACTTCTTCAACGATCGGATGGCGGGCCGGCCTTCCGCGATGTTGATGTGGTGGGGGCCGTCATGCCCGACCAGCACCGCGTCGCGTTCGAAGTCGATGGGATGGAACTCCGCGAAGCTGCCGCCGATGTCGAGGCGGTCCATGACCATCATGGCGACGCACGTCTTGACGTCGAACTCACCACACATCGGGAAGCCCTCCGCCTGCAGCAACGAGTTGCCGACGATGAGGTTCGTCATGACGGCGCGCGTCTCGGACCCCGGCAGGCCCTCGTAGTAGTACGCCAGTCCGTCCAGGTTCTTCTCGGCCACGAAGCCGTCGAGCGCGACGGCGGCCCGGGCCGCGGTGTGCAGATCCGTCGGGGTCAGCTTCATCGTGATCGGGTCCGAGACCGGGTCCGGCGTGTCGAAGAACGCCAGGATCTGCTCCTTCTTCGCCTCGACGAGCGTAGGATCCGGATCGGCCCAGTGCCGCATGATGTCCTCGGGCTCGCACAGGACGACGTGCGAGCCGAAGGCCGCCGTCAGCGCCGTCGGGTCGGTGTGCATGTCCAGCATCGCCTCGAGCACGTGGCCCATGAGCCCGATCCGGGCCGTCCTGAGCGAGTGGTACACCTTGGCGATCTGGCACCATTCGGCAATCTCGGCGTCGGCGACCGGGTCACCCTCCAGGGTCCCCAGAACCACCTCCGGGACTTTCCTGCCCATGCGCACCGCCACGGCCGCGAACTCGGGCACGGAGCAGAAGTCATCGTTGGCCAGCTGCATCCAGGTGGTGGCGTTGGCGTAGTCGAGGGCCGAGCGCGGCTGGAGGGCGACCATCACCACGGGAATGTCCAGCGCACGGATCAGCACGCCGAAGGTCGACGACGTGGCGTAGGTGACCATGTCCACCATGAGGAGGTCCAGGTCGGCGGCACGTACCCGGGGAAGGACGGCGTAGGCACCTTCCGCCTCATCCACCAGACCGAAGTCGACGACCTCCACGCCGTTTCGCTTCACCTTCTCGGCGAGCACGCCCGACTTGCGCACCATCTCGTCCCTGAGGCCATCGAACTGGTCCCAATAGACGTGGTGCCCCACGGAGAGGATTCCTACTCTTGCCTGCAGTGGTTTTCGACGCTCGATCAACATTCTTGTTCTCCTTTGAGTGTGGTGTGGGTTGTGGGTGGGCGGGCTGGCGCCCGCCTCGTGACGAGGCGTCACGGTGGTGACAGGGTCAGATCTCCTGCCACATGGCGGTGAGGGTGCCGGTGATGTGCTCGAGGACGACTTCGCGGTGGGGGACAGGATCCGTCCCACCGTGGAACGACTCCGGGCGGTGCGCCCCGTCGACGTCGATGCGCACGTCGCCCACCCGTGCGGGCAGCAGCAGGCGAACCGTCGCGTCGACCAGGCCGGTCACCCGGGTGCCCCGGCTCATGTGGGCCGGGAACGGAGCCACCTCCCGGCACCGGACGACGCCGGGGACGTGCTGAGTGATGAAGACCCTGCATTCCTTGTGGAATGACTTCGACAACTGGTGCACGCTGGAGCCGTCGGGGGCGATCCAGCACTCGGTGTGCTGCAGTAGGGGTGCGCCGAGTGGCGACTTGAGGCGCAGCCGGGTCGTGGTGTCGGGCAGGTATCCGCTGAACCAGAAGGCGCCGTCGTGGCGGTGGATGGTGTTGACCGCCCTGCCGGACGCGGGGGTGCGCAACTCGTGCGAGACCTCCCACCCGGCCAGCCCCAGCAGGCCGCGGGCCATCGAACCGGCGTCGGCGAACGTGGACCGGTCGTGGGGGACATGCGTGCGCACGCCCCTGTCATCGGCCGGGGAGTATTCGAAGGGCGCGGAGCCACGCACCCAGAGCACCCTGCCGCCTCCGACCGCGCGGTTGCTGGCGTAGCACCGAGAGGTGCCGTTGCGCGACACCGTCACCACCGAGTGGGCCGGACCGTTCGTAGGGGACACCTCGGTCACCGGGCCGCCGGAGAGGTGGGCCACGTGCCGGAGCACCTGCGGCATGGTGCCCACAGTGGGCGAATCCTCGGCGAGGTGGGATTCCACCGTGAGGTCACCGTCGAGGCCTTCGTCGGCTGTCTCCAGCCCCACGAGGAGACGACAATCCTCGCTGGCGGCGGCCAACGACCCGTACACCAGGACGGTCCCGCCGCCCTCGGCGTGCTGCTCGAGTGTGGCTGCGAGGGTGCTGCCCACTCCTGCCGCGGGAACCACGAGCACGCGTCCGGCGAGCGACCCCGCCCGCACGGCGGCAGGGGCATCGTCGGTGGAGATCACCGTGTTCAGCGGAAGCCCTGCGTTGATGGCGGAGGTGAGGTACCAATCCTCGAAGTGGGGCGTCGCGATGGTGTGGGGATCTTCGTTCATCGCCTCGTGGTACTCCCTGAACGGATAGACCCACACCAGTGGGCCCGGTGCGTCGGGCAGCGACTCGAGCGATTGGACGATGTGGGTGCCCACCTCGCGCGCGCACCGCTCGTCGAGCACGCCATGCGCGGTGTCGATGGTGAGGATGTTGACCTCCGACGGAGGCTGGACGCCGCCGTCGGCCCCCAGCCGCGACACCGCCAGGGGGAGGTGGATGTCGAAGGGTTCGCGACAGTAGAAGTCCCACCACGGCTGTTGCCAGAACCAGGGGTCGTTGGCGTAGAAGCGCATGCGATAGGTGTCACACCCGCGCGGCAACATCGCGATCCGCGACATGAAGCCCGACAGTTCGATGCCGAAGTCCTCGTTGAGGGGGCCCCACGGAGAGTTCGGCGGGGGAGAGTCGATGTAGCCGCCCTCGTACACCTCCAACGCGGGCACGGAGTCGGCACCGATGTCGATGCCGGCGGTGTGGTTGGTGCCGCGCACCTGGACCGGGAAGGAGAGACGGGCAGACAGGTCGCGCCAGAAGTCCAGCGCACGCCGCCGCAGTTCGCCTGTTCGTTCGGGGCGGAACCGCACTCCGTCGAAGGATTCGCCCAGCTCGGACCATGCATAGGAACTGAATCCGAAGCCGTTGGACAGCCAGAGGTAGTCGAAGCCGAGGCGACTGAGGTAGTCCTGGGCCTGGCGACCGAGGAACTCGCCGAAGCTGGTCGCCGGAGGGATGCCGTGGGGGTAAGCCGCGTACGCACGGTCATCGGCCTGCAACGTGGAGAAGTGGCGCACCATGGCGATGATCGGCCCGATGCCGACGTCCTCGCCGCGGGCCACCACCTCCGGATGGCGCTCGTACTTGAACGACGACGGGGCGAACTCCGGCCCCGGGTCGAAGGTGGCGCCCACCTGGGTCGGGATGCCCCGCGCGGCCCCCGCAGCGCGGATGGCGGAGACCACGCGTCCGAGGTCCCGGTAGCTCACCGGTTGCGTGGCGGCGCGGAAAGGTGCCGCCACCCGCTCGGGCTCCTTGTCCTCGCCATAGGGCTCAGCTGCCACGTTGTTGAAGCCGATGAAGCGCGCCCACTCGAACGTGTCGTCGAGTTGGCCGCGCCAGTCGAGGATCTCGCTGCCGTCGGAAGCCCACAGGAGCACCGAACAGCGCTCGGCCGCCGACAGGAGCGTGCGCCACTGGTCGAAGACGGTCTCGACGGTGGCGCGCACATCCGCGTCGGTGAAGGAGGGAAATGCCTTGAGGGACACTTCCAGGTTGGCACAGCGCAGCTTCGCGGTCACAGTCCCAGTCTCCCGGATGCAGTGGCCCGCGGCGCGACAAGGTCATTGGCGGTGCGGAGAACGGGCTGGGACGTCAGCGACGATGGCTCGATGCGGTGCGGGGAACTCACCCGGAACGACGCGGATTCCCCGGGCAGCAGCGTGAGCAGCGCACGGTCCACGGTGGCAGCGGGGTGCGCCTGATCCACCAGGAGGGTCAGGTCCTTGACCAACGACCGTGCCGTGACGGTGACGAGTTGCGAGCCGTCGTCATCGCGGACCGTCGCGTCCCAGGCGTCACCGGCCAACGCCAGGCCCGGGTCCTCGACGAAGTACCAGACCGCGCGCTCGCCCGTGGCCACGTCGGCCACTACCAGCTCCCGCGTCGGGTCATCAGGCGTGACGAGGGCCTCGGGCAAGGCGGTGACGCTCGCGGCGCGGGGCGCCACCACGACGTCCAACGAGACGCAATCCAGCTGCCGCCCGTCCGTGGTGAGTCGCCGGACCAGGATGTTGCAGCTCCAGTCGTCGTCGGTCTCGTTGTGCAGCACGAGGGCCGGCGCGTCACCGCGCGGCTGGAGAGTGGCCAGCCTGTCACTGAACGCGTCACGCAGCGCGAACCACAGTGGCTTGCGCACCCCCGCACCGTCGACGGCCGACCACGACACCACCGGCCAGCAGTCGTTGAGCTGCCAGACGATGGAGCCGGTGTTGAACGGGCTGAGCGACCTGAAGTGCTCGATGCCGAACCGGATGGCACGGGCCTGATTCAGCTGGGTGGCCCAGTGCCAGTCCTCGTAGCGTTCCGGGAGCGGAAGGTGTTCGCCCAGGCCGCGTTCCAACTTGAGGTTGCCTTCATCAGCCTTCTGGTGCGTGAGCATCTGGGGGCCGTGGGGGGAGCGCGGTTCGTCCCGCACCACAGACTCCAATGTGGACATGGCAGGGGGCCCCTGGAAGCCGAACTCCGACACGAACCTGGGCCGATGGTCGCGATAGGTGCTGTAGTCACGGCTGTTCCAGACATCCCAGATGTGCATGGTGCCGTTGATGTCGCTGTTGGGATGGAGGTATCGGTCGAACGAGAAGGGGCTGCCCTCCACGTAGGGCGTGCCCGGGGCCAGGTCCGCGACGAGTCGTGGGAACAACTCGGTGTAGTACCCCTCACCCCACGACGCGCCGTCGAGCGCGGCACGCCAGCCCCAGTCTGCCCAACCCCAGATGTTCTCGTTGCCCCCGTTCCACAGGGCGAGTGACGGATGCGGCGAGAGCCGTGAGATCGCTTCCGTGGCCTCGGCGCTGATCTCGTCCCACAGCTCGGGGTCCTCCGAATAGGCCGCACACGCAAGGGTGAAGTCCTGCCACACGAGGAGGCCGAGCTCGTCGCAGAGGTCGTAGAAGTCGTGGCTTTCGTAGATCCCTCCGCCCCAGACCCTGATGAGGTTCATGTTCGCATCGACGGCGTCGGTCAGCGCCGACCGGAGTGCGGCCCTGTCCACCTGGGGCAGGTAGCTGCTCGCCGGGATCCAGTTGGCCCCGCGGACGTGGATGGGCCGGCCGTTGACCGAGATCTCGAAGCGGTTTCCCACCTCGTCCGGCGAGGTGTCGACCGAGACGCTGCGGAAGCCGACGCGCCCCTTCCAGGTGTCGACCTCGTCTCCCTGGGGGCTGATCAGGCTCACGGTCGTTTCGTACAGGCGCTGGCCACCATGGGTGCGTGGCCACCAGGGCTCGGCCCCCTTCACCGGAAGGCTCAGCCGAGCGTCGGACGCCGCCGTGACCGATGCGGAGGCCAGGTCCTCCACCTCGACCCGGACGGTGTGCGGCTCGGTCGCGTCGGCGACCTCGACGTGCAAGTCCAGGAGTGCACCCTCGTCGGGGCTCCACGAGGTCAGGGGCCTGACCCCGCTCAGCCGGGCCGTCGACCTCGACTCGATCCTGATGGGCTGCCAGATCCCGGCAGTGACGATCTCCGGGCCCCAGTCCCAACCGAAGGAGTAGGCCGGCTTCCGGATGGAGTTGAAGGGATGCGGATTGGAGTGGGGCCGGACGCCGAGCACCGCCTCTCGCTCCTCGGCGTGCTGGAGCGCGGAGCGGAACCGGATGCTGAGCTCGTTCTCGCCCTCGCGCAGGAGGTGTGTGACATCGAAGCGGTAGGTGCGGTGATGGTTCGCAGTGGAACCCAGCTCGTGACCGTTGAGACGAAGGGTGGCGACGGTGTCCAGCCCCTCCGCCACCAGTTCGTGGATCTCGTGGTGGGGGAGCGCGTGCCAATGGAACGTCCGCGCGTACTCCCAGTCCGTGCGCCCGATCCACGTCAGCAGCCCCTCGTTCGACCCCTCGAAGGGATCGACGATGAGGCCCTGCGCCAGCAGGTCGAGGTGGACGACGCCAGGGACGACCGCGTCCAGGCCCTCTTGCAGGGCCGGTGTCAGTTCTTCGGGTACAGGGCCCGCGACGGCCCTGCAGGTCCAACGCCCATTGAGGTCCAACCGCCTCATGCGGGGGGCCGGGACACCGCGAGGTGTGGTGTGCACGTGAATAACTCCGTTGTCTGTGTGGTGTTCCTGAGGCCGGCCAGGCCCACGGGAGACGTCACGTGTCACACCGTAGCGCGAACTCATCGCTATGTAAAGCGCTTTAGTTGCCTCGCCACGATCCACGTCAAAGACGCGGTCAGTGCGCCGCGAACGGTAGCCTGAGCCCCATGTCACGCCCGCCCCAGGAACAGCCGTCGCGTCGGTTGACCATCGCCGAGATCGCCGCACGCGCCAAGGTCTCACCGTCCGCAGTCTCCTTCGCCCTGAACGGTCGCCCGGGCGTGTCGCCCGAGACGCGCGAGCGGATCCTGGCGGTCGTGCGTGAGGCCAACTGGCATCCGAACTACGCCGCCCAGGCCTTGTCGCGGGCGCGCGCGGGTGTGATCGGCGTGGTGACGCAGCGGGAGCCAGGGCAGCCGCTCTGGTCGGCCACCTTCGGCGGGTACTTCCTGGCCGGGGTGCAGGCAGAGATCGCGCAGCGTGGGGTGCTGCTCATCCTGCACACCGTCGAGAGCCTGGAGGACGAGGCAGCCCTCTACGAGCAGTGGCTGGGGGAGCGCCGGGTCGACGGCGTACTCGTCATCAACCCCCACGCCGACGACCCACGCCTCCCCGAACTGGAGCGTCTCGGGCTGCCCGCGGTCGTCGTCGGCGACACCCGGGAGTCCTCGGCGCTCAGCTGCGCATGGACCGACGACGAGGAGGCGGCCGGGTTGGCCGTGCAGCACCTCGCCGAGCTTGGCCACCAGCACGTGGCGCGGGTGAGCGGGAACCCTGAGCTGCTGCACTACGCCATTCGCGAGCGCGCCTTCATGGCAGCGGCACGGACGGCCCGCGTCCGCATGCACGCCGAGACGCTGTACGCCGGGCCGGACACCGTGAGCAGGGTGCGGGCACTGGTCGACGGGCCGAACCCGCTGACCGCCGTCATCGTGGAAGACCTGGACTTCGCCGTCCACCTCACGGGAGCGCTGGCTGGCGCCGGCATTTCGGTCCCCGAGGACGTGTCCGTCCTCGCTTGGGACGACGGCCCGAGCGCCACCCTCCTGACGCCCGCCCTGACCGTGCTCAGCCGAGACCTCACCAGGTACGGGCAGGTCGCCGCCCAGGAGTTGCTCCAGGTCATCGACACCGGCTCCCCACGCAGCATCCAGGGAACCTCGACGCGGCTGGTGGTACGGGAGAGCACCGGGCCGGCACCCGCGGACCGGGCGGCGCGAAACGGTAACGATTCGGTCACGAACTACGACGCTCGTTGACAACTAAAGCCCTTTAGTTGTCTACTTGCGATACCGGCCAGGTCCCAGGGAAGTCACTCTTCCATCACTCAATGTCGAGAAATCGAGAGGATCAATGATGCTCGCATCACTCCGCCGCCACGCCACGGCATTCGCCAGCGCGGGGCTGGCCGCCGCCCTCCTTGCCGGGTGCTCAGCCTCCGGCGCCCAGGAGCCAACCGCAGCACCCTCCGCAGAGGGAGAGACCACCTCCGCCCCCCAGCTGGGCGGTGACCTGACACTGGCCACGAGCAGCGACCTGGGCCCCAAGCTGTTCATCGATGACTTCACCGCAGAGACCGGTGTCAACGTCAAGGGCACCTACGCCGAGGCAGGCGCGCTGGGTGAGCAGATCCGGATCCAGGTCACCTCGGGTACCGCTCCAGACCTGTTCCGCTCAGCTCCGGGCTATGCAGCCCCGTCGTCCGTGCTCAACCTCGCCTCCGAGGGCGCCCTGCGCGACCTGTCCGACCAGCCCTGGGCCGAGCACGTCCCCGAGTCCTTCTCGCGGCTCCAGTCCGCCGACGGGAAGACGTACGCATTCCCCACCTACGGCCAGGCCATGCTGGCCTTCTACAACAAGGACGTGTTCGAGGAGGTGGGCGTCGAGCCGCCGACGACGTGGCCCGAGTTCATCGAAGTGCTGGACGAGTTGAAGGCCGCAGGCAAGGTGCCGATCGCGCTGGGCCTCGCGGACAACTACATCATGCAGTTCCTGCCGTTCGCCTTGGCGGGCACCCTCGTCGACGGCCTGGAACCGGACTTCTACGAGAAGATCGACGCCGGCGAGACGTCGTTCGTCGAGTCCGAGGGCTGGCGCAAGACCTTCGAACTGTTCTTCGGCCTCATCGAGGACGGCTACACCACTCCCAACCCGCTGGGCATGCCCGGTGATCCCGCCATGCAGTCCGTCGGTAACGGCGAGGCCGCCATCGTCGTGATGCCTTCCGCGGCCTCACCCGTTCTCGCAGGCCTCATGGCCGGGGGCGAGGAGCGGATGGGTTCCTTCGCAGTGCCGGCCACCGACGACGCGTCGGAAACCGTCGTGCCGTTCACGCCGGACTATCTGGTGGTCAACGCCGACGCGAAGAACCCCGACGCCGCCCTGGCCTTCCTGGAGTACATTTCCGAGCCGGAGCGCACCGCCCAGTGGGCAGAAGAGGTGGGTGCCATCCCGGCGCTCAGCAACGCGGAACCGGTCGACAACGAGCTCAACGAGACGATGCAGCCCTTCCTGGCCGACGGCCGGGTGGCGCCGTTCTCCAACCACGGCTGGCCCGGTGGACAGGTCTCCGGCGCCCTCATGGAAGTCGGGCAGCAGGTGGCCGAAGGATCCAAGTCCATCGACGACCTCCTCACCGCCATGGACGCGGCCTACCAGGAGGCCATGCGGTGAGCACCGCACTCGCCACGAGGGGGCCTGCGGCCACACCGCAGGCCCCCTCCGGGGCGAGCCGCCCACGGGCACGCCGCCGGCATCGGCTGGTGCCCCAGTGGTTCCTCATCCCCGCGCTCGTCCTCTACGTCATCGTGGTGGTCTATCCCTCGATCGCAGGAGGCCTCTACGCCTTCACCGATTGGCGCGGCGGCAACGCCGCGACATTCACCGGGATGGACAACTTCCGCAAGCTGCTGGCAGACCAGGCCGCCGTCGCATCGCTGCGCAACACACTGGTCATCGCAGTCACGCTGACCATCGTCCAGTCGGGCCTCGGCCTACTGCTGGCCCTGGCGCTGAACTCCGCCATCCGCGCCCGCAACCTGCTCCGCACCCTCTTCTTCGCGCCCATGATGATGCCCCCGGTGATCGTCGGACTGCTCTGGCAGTACGTCTACACGCCGGACGGACCGCTCGACACCGCCATGAACGCGTTGGGGCTGAGCGGCCTGGTCCAGAGCTGGCTGGGCAACTCGTCGGTGGCGTTGTGGTCGGTCATCGCGAGCGTCATCTGGCACCATGTGGGCATGTCGATGGTGATCTTCCTCGCCGGCCTGCAGGGAATCCCCGACGAACTCTACGAGGCGGCCTCCATCGACGGGGCCACGAAGCTTCGCCAGTTCTTCGCCATCACGTGGCCCCTGCTGGGTCAGGCCATCACCATCGCCACCGCACTCACGATGACGTCGTCCCTGAAGCTCTTCGACCAGGTCTTCATCATGACCGGCGGTGGGCCGGGCGTCTCCACGCAGACGCTCTCGCTGATCATGTACCGGGAAGCCTTCGTTTACGGCGAGTACGGCTACGGCTCCGCCATCGCGCTCGTCCTCACGATGATCGTCGCGTTCATCGTCTTCATCCAGATGTCCATCACCCGCCGAGGGGAGGTCGACGCATGAGTGTCCCCACGCTTGCTGCGCACGACGAGGCACCGTCGGCCCGACCGCCGCGCCGGCGCCGAAGGCTTCGCCGCGGTTTCGGTGGGCCAGTTCTCGAGATCGCGATGATTCCCATCACGATCGCCTACCTGTTCCCGCTGTACATCATGATCTCCATGTCGTTCAAGACGAGCAGCGAGATCGCCGGCTCCACGGTGGCGCCGCCGTCGTCGTTGTATCTCGGCAACTATGAGACCGCGTGGGTGACGGCGGACCTGGGGCGCGCGATGCTCAACAGCCTCCTCGTCACGGCCGTCAGCATCACCGCGGCGGTGCTCATCGGGGCCATGGCCGCGTACGCGATCGTGCGCGGCAACCGGCGGACCAGCACCGTCAAACTCATGGCCTTCCTCCTGGGGCTGATGGTCCCCGGCCAGCTGGGCATGGTGCCGCTCTACCTGCTGATGCGTGACGCCGGGCTCCTGCAGACCCACGCGTCGCTCATCATCTACTACGTCGGCAGCCTCATGCCCATGACGGTGTTCCTCTACACGGGCTTCCTGAAGACCCAGTCACCCACCTTCGAGGAGGCCGCCAAGATCGACGGCGCCGGATGGTGGAAGTCGTTCATCCACGTGGTGTTCCCGCTGCTGCGCCCGGTGACCGGGACGGTGATCATCATCAACACCATCAACACCTGGAATGACTTCCTGACTCCGCTGCTCTACCTGGCCGGCACGCCCAACCGCACGCTACCGGTGGCCGTGTTCTCGTTCCAGGGGGAGTTCGCCAGTGAATGGGGCCTCATCTTCGCAGGCATGATGATCGCGGCGCTTCCGGTGCTCATCGTCTACTTCTTCCTGCAGAGGCACGTCATCCAGGGGTTCGCAGGTGGACTCAAGGGGTGAGCCAACCCGGCTGGCACTGCAGCCAGTGGTGCCGACCCCGCACCTGCCGGTCAGGGTCGCGGCGCCGGACAACCTGAGCCCCGCAGGATCGATCAGCACCCGGTTGCGTCACGTCCTCCAGCGTGGCGTCTCCGGGGTCCGGCTCGTCTACGCCAACTGGTCCAACCAGGGTGGGCGCGACGTCCCGGGGCCCGATGCGATCACCATCAGCGCAAGGCTCGAGGCGGCCTCGACACATGTCGTGACCTTCGGAGGCTCCGCGCGGGTGAGGCTCAGGCCGGGGGAGACCTGCATCTCGGACAGGGTGGAGTTCTCCGCCGGCCGAGGCTCCTCCTTCCACAGCGTCACCTCCGTGGTGGCCGAGCCCGGCGGGCTGATCCCGCTGGGCCCGCAACCGAACGCCGTCGACGGCGAGGTCGTCGAGTCACCCACCCAGACCGATTCGGGGCACGGGTACGGCCCGTGGCAGATCCTGGCCGAGGCGGACACTGGCGCTCCGATGGTTCCGACGCTGCTGGTGACCGGCGACTCGAACGCGGTCGGCTTCGGCGACACCCGGGGCACGGCCTGCCACTACGGATGGGTTCGACGCGCCCTTGAGAGCCGGTTCCCGACCGTGAACCTCGCCGTGAGCGGGGCCACGGCACGGGGGGCCCTCGACAGTTCCTCGCGCATCCGACGCGACGCCCTCCTGCGCTGGGTGAGCCCCACGTGGGCCATCGCCGCGCTGGGCACCAACGACCTGCAGCAGGGTGGGCCCACACTGGTCGAGATGCAGGAGGTCCTGCAGCGGCACTGGAGCGACCTGGGCGGCCTCGGTGTCCAAGTCGTCGGCTGCACCATTCCGCCGGTCACGGTCTCCGTGGACGGGTGGCGGACAGCCAACGGTCAGCAGCCAACCCCCGGCGCCGCAGAACGCGACGCCCTCAACGCATGGATCCGCTCGCGCCCGGCCCCACTGGCCGCGACCCTGGACCTGGCCGCTGCCCTCTGTGACCCGGCGTCGCCCCAGCGGTGGCGTCCGGGGCTCACCGACGACGGCCTCCACCCCAACCGGCGGGGGCACGCGACGGTGGCACGGGCGGTGCTCAGCAGCCAGGCGATGGCGGATCTCGGCCGCCGGGCCGCCGGGATTTAACGTTTCAAAATTCCGGGGCGGATCCGTTGACTCTGATCCGACGGAGTGCCTATTCTCACCTAAAGCGCTTTAGCAACGTCGCGGCGCACGAAAAGGAGCAGCACAGTGGATACCCAACCAGTCACGAGACGCAGCCTTCTCCTGGGCACAGGGGCCGTGGTCGCAACCTCGGTCGCCACCTCCATGGTGGCGGGCGGGATGTTCCCGTCCGAGGCCGCCGCCAGCCCCACCACCTGGGTGGACGTGATCGGCCACTTCGAGTCCAGGCACGAACCGTGGGCCATGCACCTCGGCAACGAGTACGGCGCCGCGGTGGGGGAGTTCGCCCTCGACTCCAGCCGCGCGGCAGTGGGGGAGCAGTCGGGCCGTCTGACGGGCGACTTCTCGTCGGCGGGGCGCTACGTCGCGCTCCGCAAGAACCTCGACCGGCTGGCGGTCACCCGAGTGACGTTCAAGGTGAGGGCGGAGGGGGTCTCACGCGTCCAGGTGCGTCTCGTGAGCGCCACGCAGGGCCAGCGCAACGCCCAGGTCAACGTCCTGCCGGCGGCCCCGGGCTGGCAGAGCGTTGAGCTGACGCAGTTCAACAACATCGGGGGAATGCAGGATGTCATCAGGCTCGAGCTGCAGGTGTGGAAGGACCACATGGTCCTCGGCGCGGCCAAGGCCACGGCGTGGTTCGACGACGTGCGCGTGGAGCACACCGTCGACCCGGTGGTCCCGTCGTCGTTGGAGACCACGGGCCTCCCGCTGGTGCTCATCGGCGAGCCGGACCTGGTGCCGCTGGTCGTGCGCGCGCGGTACTCGGACAACTCCGTCAAGGACGTCACGCAGCACTCGACCCTGTCGTCGGGCAATGAGTCCGTCCTGCGGATCAATGAATACGGCTACCTCACTCCCGTTGCTCCGGGGTCGACCTCCATCACCGTCGACCACATGGGCGTCAGCCACGAGTTCGAGATCGAGGTCCGGGCACCGCAGGAACTGGTACCGCTGCGTCTGGCCGACGGAAGGCTCTGGGAGGGGGACAAGCAGTTCGGCTTCACCGGTTTCAACTACGACCTCGTGATGCTCCGCTTCCCCCGGACCGCAGACTGGACGGGGCTCGACGCTGACATCGCGCTGATGGCCCACTGGGGCCTGCGCGCCGTCCGCGTGCCGATCAACCTCGGCATGGTGCAGCCGGCCCGCGGCGTTTTCCCGGACGACGAGGCGTGGACGGGCGAAATCACGTCCCGAGCCATGAATCCCCAGTGGCTCGCCATGCTCGACCACTTCGTGGCCCAGGCCGGCAAGCACGGCATCCGCCTGGTGTTGGACTGGCACCGGTTCCCCGTCGATCCCTACGACTACTGGTCCGGCGGCAACAACCACGACGCGGGGACGGGCAGGCCCGGCACTGCCTTCAGCTACCTCGCTCCCTCGCCCACCGAGCGGGGGACCCTGAACCTGTCCGACCCGGAGCACCTGGCCACGCTGCTCGACACCCACCGCTGGATCGCCTCCCACTACAAGGGCAACCCCAACATCATGGGCATCGAGATCCCGCACAACGAGCCACACGACGCCTACATGTCAGTGCAGGCGAACTGGCGGCGGATCGCGGAACTCTGCGCGCTCACCATCAAGCAGGCCGACCCGAGCCGGCTCGTGTTCGCGATGGTGGGCGCCTACGGTCATGACGTGTCCACGTCCGTGGCCACCTGGCAACTGCCCAATCTCATCGACGGCAACGCGCCGCACCACTACATGCCCAACGCACCGCTGCCGTTGAGGCCGGACGCGCAGAGCCGCCAGTCACCGTGGCTCGCCCGCGACGTCGACGACGTGTTCTCCCATGCGATCGCTTCGCTGTTCGCCCCCTACTCGACCTCCCGGGTCCCGGTGTACAGCGGGGAGGGCGGCAGCTACGGCTGGGACTCCTTCCTCCCCGACATGGAGCAGGCTGCCGCCGGGGACCTGATGATCGAGGCGGCGCTGGTGCAGTACTACGCGGCAGGTGCCATCGGGAAGATGCACTGGGCCCTCTGGCACAACGCGCGCGACTTCGTCCCATTCCGGGAGTCCTTCGACAAGCACTTCCGCAGGTTCTCACCCGTGTATGCCGCCGGTCCCGTGGACTGGGGGGCAGCAACGCTGGCGCTGGTCCAGAATCCGGCGGCAGTGCCCATCGCCAACGGGCACAACTTCTCCGTAGTGCCGTTCGTGAAGATGGCGCTCGACCTCAACGTCGGCCCCTTCCACCTGTTGACCGACGACGAGGTCATCGACCGCTTCCTGACCATGGTGCCCACGGGGCTCGAACAGGTGGAGGGCCTCACCGCGGCCTTCGACTACGACGCCGTCGTGGTCGACCGCCGCAATCTCGACGAGCGGGTCAGGGCGGTGCTGGCGGGCAGCAACTTCCCGATCCCGGTGCTGTGGGTCGACGACATGGCGAAGCTCGACCGCGGCCAGTTGGCGGACTTCCTCTCCCAGGCGGGCGTGCCCCTCGACAGGCGGACATCTCCCGACCATCAACTGGTCGTCGGGCCGGAACACCTCATCGTGTACCGGCGTGCGTCCCAGAACCCCGGTCGCCACAAGGTGCATCCCCGCATCGACCGCCCGGCGGCGTTCCGCCTCGTCGCGGAGGACGGTCGCCAGGTCTTCTCTGGGACCTCCGCCCAACTCCTTTCGCAGGGCATCGAGGTTCCCCTCGAGAAGTGGCGCAGCGCGATCTTCCGCATCGACGGATAGGCCCCGCCAGTACGCACTGCATTCACCATCCGTTCATTTCGGGACTGCATGCTGACCGCAGGACAGGGGCTGTGGCTGGCGGCGACGCAGAACGGCCTCTTCCTCGCCGATGGTGACCGGGTGAGGGTCAGCTGGGCCTCCGGCGGCCCCGAGACGTGTGACGTGCACGGGCCTGCCTGGCATGAGGGACGGCCCCGGGTTCCACAACCCGGGGCCGTCGCTCGGCGTCAGTTGCTGCCGCTCTTGGCGCGGGCGTTCGCCTCGGCCTCTGCAAGCTTGGTGAGCAGTTCGTCGGTCCGCGACTCCTCCTCGAGGGTTTCGCCCAAGAGGTTGGCGCCGTCGTTCAGGCCGAGCATCTTCGCCCAGATCCGTAGGGTGCCGTAGCGGGCGATCTCGTAGTGCTCCACCGCCTGCGCCGACGCGATCAGGCCTGCGTCCAGGGCGGGGCTGCCCTTGAAGCCCTCGACCACTTCATCGCCCTCGGCGAGCAGCCCATCGATGGCCTCGCACCGCTTCGACGTGGGCTGGCGGTCGATCATCGAGAACACCTTCTCGAGGCGGACGATCTGCTGCTCGGTCTCCTTCTGGTGCTGCAGGAACGCCTCGACCAGCTTGTCCGAGACGGCCTCGTCCGCCAGCTTGGGCAGGGTCTTTGCGATGTGGCGCTCCGCGTAGTACATGTCGCGCAGCGTGTCGAAGAACAGGTTGTCCAGGGTCTTTTCAGCCATTGCGGGAACCTTTCACTCGGGAGGACTTCTCCTTCCCACCGACGCTAATGGCGTGCGGCGGTTCGTACCTCACCCCGATGGGCGCACCGTCGCAGGTGACCGGCGGGTGAACTTCAGGCGACACGACGGGTGATCGCGCGCCACGATACGGCGAGGCGGGCCACCGGCTGCTACCTTGAACCAGGAACTCGCTGGAGAGGCCGTCCATGGGACTTCGACTCAGGCACCAACCGCACCGACACATCGCCGCCGACGAACTGGACGAACACTTCCGCACCGCATTCGTGGTGGGGCTCGACTACGACGTCAAGGGCGAGGTCGAATGGACCTCGGCCGTCATCGGCATCCTCGAGGACACCTACTCACCGTTCAAGGTGCACCCCACCAAACGCGTCCGCTCGGCCGGCGGCACCGTCGACATGTCGTGGCCGATCATCGTGCGGCTCAACTACTGGATCGACATCCCGTGGCGCAAGAAGCCAGAGCTGCACCAGCGGGCGACACGGCTGGAGATCCTGCGCCGCGATGGCTGGACCTGCGCCTACTGCGGCGGGCCGGCGCTGACGGTCGACCACGTGCAGCCCGTCTCCAGGGGCGGCGGCTGGACCTGGGGGAACCTCGTGGCGGCCTGTGCGCGCTGCAACGGCGCCAAGGGCAACCGCACCCCTGACGAGGCTCAGATGCGGCTGCTCTGGGACCCGAGCGCCTCGATGCTGGAGTACTCCGGCGTGCAGGCCGAGGTCTGGCGGATCCTCGAGTCGGGCAACTACTGAGCCTGTCCCACTGCGCTTCTGATCAGCTCGAAGGTGGCCTGGTCGAACGCCACCAGCCGGGCCTCCTGGACGGTGGTGTCCGCTGCGGCGATCGTCTCGACCGCCGCAGCGATCGCGTCCTCCTTGGGCCATCCGTAGATCCCCGCGCTGATCAGCGGGAAGGCCACCGTGCGGGCGCCCAATTCGTCGGCCACTTCGAGCGAGCGCCGGTAGCACGACGTCAGCAGGCTGCGGTCACGCTCACCTGCCGAGTAGTTGGGGCCGACTGTGTGGATCACCCACCGGGCGGGCATGCTCCCGGCCGTCGTCCAGCCGGCGTCGCCGGTGGCGAGCCCGTCGGGAAAGCGCCGGATGCAGTCCGCGAGTACCTCGGGCCCACCGGCCCGGTGGATCGCGCCGTCGACCCCGCCGCCCCCACGCATGCGGTTGTTCGCGGCATTGACCACCGCGTCGACGTCCTGCCGGGTGATGTCGCCCCGGACGACCTTGAGCTCAACCATGTGCCCCATGCTGCCAGCCCCCTAGGCTGAGCGGTGCAGGTCCCCGAACTCTGGTTGGAGCGCAGCATGGACATCATCCTCATCCCCGGACTCTGGCTCGACGGCGGCTCATGGGAGCGCGTCACCCCCCACCTACTCAAGGCCGGCCACCGTGTGACCGCGCTCACCCCACCCGGCCACGACGGTGGGGACCCCCGGCACGTCACGTACGGCGACCTGGTGGCCGCCATCGTCACCGAGATCGACAACGCCGGCGGCCCTGCGCTGATGGTGGGGCATTCCGCAGCGTGCGCTGCGGCCTGGGCCGCCACCGACCGCAGACCGGGCCGGGTGTGCAGCGTGATGCTGGTGGGAGGGTTCCCCATCCCCGACGGCATGGCCCTGCTCGACGGCTTCGAGGCCACCGACGACGGCGTCCTCCCGTTCCCGGGCTGGCAACCCTTCGACGGGCCGGACGTCGCCGACCTCTCCGACGGCGACCGGGCCTGGCTCGAGGGCCACATGTCCCCGGCGCCTGCCGACTATGCGCTCGGCACGCAGTCGCTGGGCAACCCCGAACGCTACGGCGTGCGGGTGGTGATGGTGTGCCCGGAGTACGGCCAGGCCGAAGTCCAGCAGTGGGTGACGCAGGGCTTCCACCCGGTCGCGGAACTGCCGCGGATCAAGGAGGTGGCCTACGTCGACCTTGCTTCGGGCCACTGGCCTCAGGCCAGTCAGCCCGAGCGACTGGCCGCCGTCATCCTCACCGAGGCCGGCGGGGGCCGCTAGGACAACGCAGAGCCCCCGGCCGCGAGCGGATCGCGACCGGGGGCTCAGGTCGTTCGGGGGATCACCGCAGCGACGGCGAACCCAGCATCACGATGTTGTTGAACACCCATTCGTTGCTCTGGCTGAAGGCGTAGCCGCCAGTGCTCTTCGGGGTGGCTGTGTAGACCGTCACGTACGTGTACGAGCGGCAGCCGTTGCGGCCGGTGGCGGCGGTGTCGCACTCGGTCTTCCACTTGCGGCCGTCGGAGGCGGCGGTCCACTCGGCTGTGTGGCCGAGGGGGTTGGCCGCCCACGCCTCGCGGGTCATGTAGGGCAGGTAGGTGAGGTTGTTGAACGCCCACCCGCTCTTGCGCACGAACTCGCCCTCCTCGATCACCACGACGGTGGCCCAGATCTCGGTGCGGCAGCGTTCGGTCTGCGAGTAGGCCTCGCAGGCCGTGTTCCACTGACGCCCGTTGATCGTGTGCAGCCCGGGCTTGGTGTACGGCGCGGTGGGCATGAACTTTCCGGCCGGCGGCGTGGTCACGGGCTTGGTCGGCTTCGTCGGCGTGGGCTTCGTCGGGGTGGGCGACGGATTGGCCTTCGGCGTCACGGTGATCGTGAACGCCACGGTGGTGCTGAGGCCCTGCGCGTCGGTCACCTCGACCGACACCGGGTACTGCCCGGTGTCGGCCGTGGTCGTGCCGCTGATGACGCCGGAGGCGTCGATCGACAAGCCCGCCGGCAGACCGGTCGCCTCGAAGGTCAGCGACGACGCGTCGGCCGCCGCGACACGGATCGAGGCTGCCTTGCCCTGCTCGAGGCTCACATCGCCTGCGACCGCCACGGGCGGAGTGGTGTCGTCCCCGACCAGGTCGACGGAGAACTCACCCAGCGTGGTCCACGGGTGGCTCGCGTTCTGCGCAGACTTGGCGACCAGCAGGATGTACTGCGCCTTGACCGTCTGGGTGAACGGGATCCACTGCGGCGACTGTCCAGCCGGCAGGTTGCCCTCAGCGACCTTCGTCCATCCGGCTGGCACAGCGCCCGGGGTGCCAGCGGTGTTCGTGGCAACCGCACGGTCACTGGTGACGTAGAGCTCGAAGCCCTTGATTTGACCGTTCACCGCACCCGACGACACGCCCTGACGCGGTGTGAGCGTGACGGCGCAGATCTCAGACTCTGCGGCGAGGCCGACGACGATCTGGTGCGGGTGGGCCGGCTCTGAGCCGTTCCACTGAGTGTGCCAGAACGTGTTGGGATTGCCGTCGATCACGTTGGTCGCAGGCGCGCGCTCCTGCAAGTCGTCCTGCTCGCTCGAGACCCGCACGACCTCCGAGGGGGCCGTGACGTTGGCAGTGCAGGAGAAGGTCAGTGGCACGCTGGTGGTGCGCTCGCGCGCCGCTCCCGAGGCATCGGTCCACGACGTCACGAATTCCAACACCTGGGCGCCCGCGGGCCCGGCATTCGGGGTGATGCGGAAGGTGAGGTTCTCGCCCGCCTGCCCAGCGAGGCTGCCGACCTCCGCTGCTCCGACGTCGACCAGCCAGCCCTCAGGCACGACGGGGGAGACGACGACGTTGCTGACGGCAACGTCTTCGAGGTTGCGGACGGTCACGGGCACGCGGACGGTTACGCCAGCGAGCAGGCGCCCCAGGGAGCCGGCCGTGGTGGCCACGCCGTCGCCGACCATGGCGAAGGCGGTTCCCGCCGCCACGTTCGGGTCCTGCTGCGCCACCGCGGCGCCTGCGACTACGAGCGGCATGTTCGAGATGGCGTTGGAGAGGGTATAGCCACCCTCGACCTGGCGGATCCACCACTTCTGCAGGTTCCCAGCCTCACGCGGGGTCGAGGTGCAGGCCGTCACGATCGGCTTCTGGCCGAAGGTGTTGGGCGCGCTCAGGTTGAGCGAGTCTCCTGCGGCCATGGCCAGGCACTGATCTCCCTGGGCAATCTTGTAGTAGCCGTCCGACGTGGTGCTGAAGCTCCACGTCGCCTCCGTGTCCGTCATGGCGACGACACCGTCGGTCACGGTGAGGTGCATGCCGTCGGACCGGATCGTGTAGTCACCAGGGATCAGCGGCGCGTAGTCGATGGCGAGGGTGTCTGGACCGTTGCCGAGCTGCTGTCCGAGTTGGTTGAAGGCGGCGTAGGTGGTGGTGGGGCGCAGCTTGCTCCACGTCGCCTGCGCCAGGAAGCGCAGAGTGTCATGGATCTGTGCGAACAGCGCGTTCTCGGTGGTGCCGGGGCCGTTGTCAGGCCACAGCACCATCTTGCCGCCGAGGATCTTCCCGGGCGTGGTGGTGTCGTCGATGGCGGCGCCGTAGTAGGTGTGCGGCGTCCAGTTCTCGTTCCAGCGTGCCTCCGCAGTGCCCCAAGCGCCGTTTCGGGTGAAGTAGAGACGATTGTCCGTGTTGACCACGTCGTTGCCGTCGGACAGGGTCTTCTGCATGGTGCGGCCCTGCCGGTACCAGTACTCGACCATGATGTCGCTGTCGAGCTTCTCGATGTTGTCCTGGGCGGGGATGCCGTCGTTCCAGATGCGCAGGTTTGCCCCCTGGGTCTTCACGTGCGCGTTGACCTCGTTGATGAACCAGACGAACAGGTCGTGCTCAGTTGCGTTGGCACCGAACTTCTCGCGCGCGGCCGCGATGATCTGTGGATAGTTGTCGAAGGACCCGGCGCCGAGCAGGTACTCGTCCGCGCCCATGTGGTACCAGTCGAGGTCGAACTTCTCGATGTATTCGGAGGCAAGGTTCTTGACGACCTCGAGCGCCTCAGGCTTCGAGATGTCGAGCTGGGTGGGCTGGCGCTCGCCCGTGGCGTTGACCAACTGCAGGTGGGGCAGGTTCTGCAGCCAGGGACCCATGTGGCCGGGGGAGTTGACCTCGGGCACCAGTTCGATGTGGTGGCGCGCGGCGAACTCGGCCAGGTGGGCGGCCTGTTCATTGGTGTAGTAGGACCAGAAGGTGGCCTCGGGGTACGCCTCAGACTCGACCTTCAGCTCGATCCAGAGCTCGTTCATCTTGTAGTAGGCCATCTCCTTGATGACCTGTTCGAACTTCTCCATCGAGATGTTGACGATGCACGCGCAGATGCCGACGGAGCGGATCGGATAGGCGGGTACGTCCACGCTGTTCCCGGCGGGGATGGTGGCCGTCGTGCCGGCGAGCACGGCCCACTGCACAGCGGTCTGGCCGCCGTAGAACAGGCCGGCCTCCGTCGCGGCGGTGACCTCGATGCCCTCGCCCACCTCGATGGCATAACCCTCCTCACCGAGCACCGCGCTGCGGGTGGCGTCGAGCGTCAGCGTGACGTCGCCCGGGCGCTGCGTCCCGGCTGCGACCTGCACGCTGGTCTCCAGGGCGGCGCCCAGGTCGGCGGCGAGGGTCGCAGCCTCAGCCTCGGTGCCAGCGCCGGCGAGCACGCGGGTGTCGGTCTCGAACTGGAAGCCACCGGTGCCGGCGGTCCAGTTCGACAGGCCCGGGATGCTGGCCGGGGCACCGTTGGTCGCGGTCCGGATGGTCTCGGCCGCCACGGCCGGCGGGGAGGGCATGGTCACCGCCATGCCCGCCATGAGGGCCGTGGCAGCGAAGATTCCGAGGAACGGTCTGCGATTCGTCATTGAACGACATCTCTCTTCATGAATGCGAACCGGCTGGGTACACCGGCCGTCGACTGCCCATGGTCCCTTTCCGTGCCGTCCACGTCAACGAACCCGCCCCAAGGCGGCGCACATGACGAACTGGACTGCTCATTTGCGAGACGGTCCCCGGAGGCCTGCGCCTCCGGGGACCGTCTCGGTTCACCAATGTCGGGTCACCTCCAGCTGGGGTCTCCGAACATCACGATGTTGTTGAACACCCAGCGGTTGGCCTGGGAGAAGGCATACCCGCCGCCCGCCTTGGGAGTGGCCGCGTACACCGTCGTCCAGGTGTAGGAACGACACGCCCCACGACCCGTGGCCGCCGTGTCGCACTCGGTGCGCCACTGACGACCCGCCGACGTGAACGTCCCGTTCGTGGTGGCACCCAGGTCACCCAACGGATTGCCCTTCCACGCAGCACGCGTCATGTACGGCAGATAGGTCAGGTTGTTGAACGCCCACCCGGACTTCCGCACGAACCCACCATCCTCGATCACCACGATCGTGGCCCAGATGTCGGTGCGGCACCGCTCCGTCTGCGAGTAGTCATCGCAGGTGGTCATCCAGTCACGCCCGTTGAGCAGGTGCTTGCCGGCGAGGGTGTACGGGGCCGTGCGCACGAACTTGTCCGGTGCGGTGGGCGTCGGGCTCGTGGAGGGCGTCTTCTTGGCCACCGTGAGCACGAAGGAAACGTTCGCGGCGTTGCCCTCCGCATCGGTGACGCTCACCTTCACGGTGAACGCCCCGTCGACGGTGGGGGTGCCGGAGATGACGCCCGTGGTGGCATTGATCGTCACGCCTGTGGGTAGGCCCGTGGCGGAGAACGTCAACGGCAACGAGTCGTCCGTGGCCCGCACGGCCACCGACACCGCGCTGCCCACCGTGCTGGAAACGTTGGCGATGGGCTGGATGACCGGCCCGGCGGTGTCCGGGACCTCGAGCACTTCCAGCGTGGCGGATGCGGAGTTCGTCCCGTCGGTCACGTCGATCGTGACGGTGCCGGGCTGCTGTCCGCCGGGCACGACCAGCGTCGTGAAGACCAGTCCCTGGCCGTCCACGGCCAGGCTGGCCACGAGTTCGCCGCCGACTTCGACCACGGCGGTCTCCTCCGGCTCGAAACCGCCACCGCTCACCTGGATGGCATCACCGGGCATCGCCGTCGCGGGGCTCACGACCACGCGCGGCGTGAGCGGCACGTCGGACAGCTCCGGCGACTCTCCGGTGAGGGTGCCGATGGCCCGGAGCTCGGCCGCATGGGCCCATGGCTGGCCCTCCGGGTAGTTGCTGGCGCCGTTGGCGTTGTCCGGCACCGCGCTGAGGGACACGAGCTTGAGGTAACGCGTGGTGACCGTCTCCTCGAAGGTGATCGTCTTGGCCGCGGTGTCGGCGCTCGAGAAGGTGCCTGCCTGAATCAGGCTGTGGGCCGCGTCGCCGGGCTCGGCGAACGTCGTGGCCTGCAGTTCCTCAGCCGTGCGGGTGCCGTAGCTGCCCGTGGCCGCGTAGAGCTCGTAGGACACGATCTGCCCGTTGCACGCCGTCTCGTTGTTCGGGAAGTTGCAGCTGCTGTACACGCGCGGCTGGTACACGAAGGAGTCGACGGCCTTCACCGAGCCGAGGTCCAGCACGATGAAGTGGGGGTGCGGCTTGTTCTCCGCGGCCCATTCGGTGTGCCAGAACGTGGCTGGATCGCCGTCGATGGCGGCGGCGACATAGCCGCTGCCAGGATTGTCGAGCGCCTCAGCGGGCTCGGCCGAATCCCACGCCACCACGCCGGCGATGTCCAACGGACCCTGGGGGAGCGTCAGCGCGATGCCCGTGGCGAGGGAGGCATGGCCACCGTCGGCGGCCGTGAGCCCTGCCATGAGCGTGAGATCCGCCCCGCTCATCGGGGCCCGGAGCGTCACGGTCTTGGTGGTCTCGCCGGGCAGCACCCACTGCCGGGTGGGGGAGACCTGCCAGCCGGCAGAGACGTCGACGTGCAGCATGGTGAGCGACGTCACGCCATCGACGGCGAAGGTCAGGGTGACGTCGGTTCCGCCGACGACCGCCTCGGGCGGGCTGGTCACGGCGATGGAGAGGGGTGGGTCTTCCGCGGCGGCACGTGGCGTGGCGACGCCTCCCGCTAGGCCCAGCACGAGGGCAACTGCGGCGAGGATCCCGAGGAACGGTCTGCGTTTCGTCATTGAAAACGTCCTTCACTACGGCGGTTTACCGACCGGTTGGCACCGGCTTGAGCCCATGCTGCTCCTCGGCAACCCCTGCGGCGGTGGTTTTCCGCAAATGATGTGGACAATGTTCCCGACCAACGGCGTGTGCGGCGGTCGGGAGCGCGTGTGGAGGCGGCGCCCGCACTGCATTCGCTCATCCAGAGTGAGCGATATCAGCCGCGTGGGGCCGCGCGCGCCCCGTCACCGCCGTGTCCGCTGTTCGCGTAATGGAACCCCTTCACGCGTCCGCGGCCGGGCACTAAGTTCTCGTGCACAGCCCGACACGCCTGAAGGAACGCCCATGAGCTACCGCCCGGAGACCCTCGCCGTACACGCCGGCCAGGAGACGCCAGATCCCACCACCAACTCCCGCGCCGTCCCGATCTACCAGACGACCAGCTTCGTGTTCGACGACGCCGAGCACGCGGCGGACCTGTTCGCGCTGCGCAAGCCGGGCAACATCTACTCGCGCCTCATGAACCCCACCAGCGACGTGCTCGAGACCCGACTCACGGCGCTCGAGGGCGGCGTGGGCGCGCTGGTGACCGCCTCCGGCGCATCCGCCGTGGCCTACTCCGTGCTGAACCTCACCTACTCGGGCGACAACATCGTCGCCCTGTCCACCCTCTACGGCGGCACCTACGCCCTCTTCGCGCACACGTTGGCCCAGTTCGGCATCGAGGCCCGCTTCGTCGACCCCGGCAAGCCGGAGGAACTGGCGCAGCACGTGGACGCCAAGACCAAGCTGGTCTTCGGCGAGACCGTGGGCAACCCCGCCCTCAACGTCATCGACCTCGACGCGTGGTCGGCAGCGGCACACGAACTGGGCCTGCCCTTCATCGTCGACAACACCGTCCCGACGCCGCACCTGACCCGCGCGTTCGACCATGGCGTCGACGTCGTCGTGCACTCGCTCACCAAGTACCTGGGCGGCCACGGCAACTCGCTGGGCGGCGTCATCGTCGACTCCGGCAACTTCGACTGGAACGCGCATGCGGAGCGTTTCCCCGGCCTGACCAGCCCCGACGCGGCCTACCACGGCGTCGTGTGGACCGAAGCCGCAGGCAACCTCGCCTACATCATCCGCGCCCGCACCGTCCTCATCCGCAACACCGGCGCCACGATCTCACCGTTCAACTCGTTCCTGATCCTGCAGGGCGTCGAGACGCTCCACCTGCGCATGGAGCGCCACAGCGAGAACGCGCTGAGCGTCGCCCGCTTCCTCGAGGACCATCCGAAGGTCGAGTGGGTCAACTACCCGGGCCTGGAGTCGAGCCCCACGCACGAGATCGCCAAGCGCATCCTGAAGGGCGGGTTCGGCGGCCTGGTCTCGTTCGGCATCGCCGGCGGCCGCGAGGCGGGCCAGAAGTTCGTCGAATCGCTGCAGCTGTTCAGCCACCTGGCCAACATCGGCGACGCGAAGTCGCTGGTGATCCACAACGCCTCGACCACCCACTCGCAGCTCAGCGACGAGGAACTCGTCTCCGCCGGCGTGCCCGCCGAGATGGTGCGCCTGTCGGTCGGCATCGAGCACATCGACGACATCGTCGCCGACATCACCCAGGCGCTCGACCAGATCTAGGGGCCCTCGTTGCCCACCTGTTCACGCGGTGAGGTCTCCTGGTGGATCCTCGTCTCCTCGACACGATCCTCCGGGATGGCCTTGTCCGCGGTGTGCGCATGCTCCTCGTCGGTTTCGCGGACCTCGTCACGCTTCGGGTCGGCCAGGGGTGCGGATTCCGACGCGGGGTCGGGGCGCTGTTCGGACATCGGTGCTCCTCACTTCGGGTGTCGTGCCACATTAGCCCCTGCCGGGTGCGCCGGGAAGGGTCCGGGGCGCCCACCGTCGGTGACCGGTCCTCGCAGTCTCGCGCCGGTTCCTGCAAGAATGGCCGGGTGACTTCCCCAGGCAGCGTCGGAGTGGTCGAGACGTCCACGGCCCGCATCTTCGACGACGGGTTCACCACGCGCAGCGGCACCACGCTGCCGTTCGTCGATGTCGCCTACGAGACCTACGGCACGCTCAACCACGGGCGCAGCAACGCCGTCTACATCTGCCACGCGTTGACCGGCGACGCCCACGCGGCCGGGTTCCACGAGGGCGACACGAGGCCCGGCTGGTGGGACAACCTCATCGGCCCCGGCAAGGCGATCGACACCGACCAGTGGTTCGTCGTGTGCTCCAACGTCCTGGGCGGCTGCCAGGGCACCACGGGACCGGCCTCGGTGAACCCCGCCACGGGGGAGCCCTACGGGCTCGACTTCCCGCTCCTCGACATGTCCGACTTCGTCGCGGTGCACAGGGGCCTCGCGCGGCACCTCGGCATCGAGCGGTTCGCGGCGGTCGTGGGCGGTTCGCTGGGCGGCATGCAGGTGCTGCAGTGGTCGCTCGACCACCCGGAGGACCTGTCGCGGGCCATGATCTTCGCCGCCTCCTCGCGGCTCACCGCGCAGAACATCGCCTTCTCCGCCGTCGGACGGCAGGCCATCATGCGTGACCCCGACTTCCACGACGGCCGCTTCCTCAGCCACGGCACCGTTCCCGGCAAGGGCCTGTCCGTGGCGCGGATGCTGGCCCACATCACCTACCTGTCGGAGGAGGCGTTCCAGGAGAAGTTCGGCCGCAGCGCCCAGGGCGGCGAGCTCTCCCCGAACTTCGGCATCGACTTCGCCGTCGAGAGCTACCTGGAGTACCAGGGCGAGCGGTTCCTCAGCAGGTTCGACGCGCTCAGTTACCTGTACCTCACCCGGGTGATGGACTATTTCGACGCGTTCGCGGACCCGGGGTCGCTCGACAGCCTGAAGGCTGATCCCGTGAAGTTCCTCTTGGTCAGCTTCACCAGCGACTGGCGCTTCTCCACCGAGCACACCCGCCGCATCGTGCGGCACCTCGAGGGCGCCCGCATCCCCACCTCGTTCAGGGAGATCGAGTCGGCGTGGGGCCACGACTCCTTCCTGCTGGAACTGCCCGACTATCACGCGACCGTCAAGGCCTTCCTCGACCGCGCAGCGGAGGAGATCGCATGACCTCCAGCCTGTTCCGGCCGGACCTCGCCGTCATCTCTTCGCTCATCCCGGAGGGCAGCCGGGTGCTCGACCTCGGCTGCGGCCACGGCGACCTCCTGGCGATGCTGCAGGCCAAGGGCTGCACCGGAACCGGGGTGGACGTCGCGCCGGACCGCGTCCTCGCGTGCCTGCGCCGCGGTGTCGACGTCATCGAACTCGACCTCGACACCCAGCTGGGGGAGTTCGCCGCGGATTCCTACGACTTCGTCGTCCTT
The DNA here is from genome assembly GCF_039544535.1 of Tessaracoccus lubricantis. NCBI lineage: Bacteria > Bacillati > Actinomycetota > Actinomycetes > Propionibacteriales > Propionibacteriaceae > Tessaracoccus > Tessaracoccus lubricantis. The sequence goes on along the minus strand of NZ_BAABLV010000035.1, from coordinate 70,014 downwards.
TCCCGCACGCTGCAGACCGTGCACAAGCCGCGCGCGGTCCTCTCGGAGATGCGCCGGATCGCGCTGCACTCGATCGTGTCGATGCCGAACTTCGCCCACTGGCGCAACCGGCTGCGCCTGCTCCGCGGCCGGATGCCGATGTCCAAGGACCTGCCGTTCAAGTGGTACGACACGCCCAACCTGCACCACACGTCGCTGCCTGACCTCGAACCGCTGTTCAGCAAGCTCGACATGGTCATCGACCGGCGCATCCCATTGGACGCCGACGGGCACCCGCACAAGCTGGGCAACCTCGCGGCCAACTGGGCGGCCAGCTCGTCGTTGTACCTCCTGCACGCGGGCCGTTAGGCGTCAGGCCAGCACGGCCAGCAGCCGTTCCATCGAGCCGCCCAGGCCGAGTTCCTCGCTGAGCCGCTTGGCGCCGTCCGCGTCCACCGCGCCGCGTTCGAGCCCCGGCAGTTGCAGGGAGTCGACACAGGTGACCACCTCGCGGGCGCGCGCGAGGTAGTCGACGTCGGCCAGCAGCTTGCTGCGCATCGACGGCGACATCCCCGAATCCGATGCGACGGCGGCTTCCACCATGGCCTCGAGGCTGGGGTAGGTGGTCACCAGCGACGCCGCGCTCTTGTCGCCGATGCCCTTGACGCCCGGCAGGCCGTCGGAGGGGTCCCCGCGGAGCACTGCAAAGTCGACATATCGATCAGCGGTGAGGCCGTACTTGGCCGCGAGCACCTCAGGGGTGACCAGCTCGTGCTTGGCCACGCCGCGCGCCACGTACACGACGGAGGTGGCGTCGTCCACGAGTTGGAACAGGTCGCGGTCGCCAGTGACGACCAGGCTCACGCCGTCGTGGCGACGGGCCAGGCTGGCCAGCACGTCGTCGGCCTCGTGGTCCTTGGCGCCGATGATCGGGATGCCGAGCAGTTCCAGCGCCGCGCGGATCATCGGCACCTGCACGGTGAGGTCGTCGTCGACCTGTTCGATCTCGGCGCCTGCGACCTCGACGACCCGGTGGGCCTTGTACGAGGGGATGAGGTCGACTCGCCACTGCGGGCGCCAGTCGACGTCCCAGGCGCACGCGATGTCGTCGGGGGAGTACTGCTGCATCAGCCTCGCGATGAAGTCGAGCGTGCCGCGCACCGCGTTGACAGGGCGGCCGTCGGGGGAGCGGAACGTGGCGGGGACGCCGAAGAATGCCCGGAAGTACAGGTAGGAGGTGTCGAAGACCATCTGCGTGCTCACCGGCCCATCGTGGCACACCGGGGCACCGGCGCAGCGAGGGTAAGCTTCCCGCGTGATCTCACCCCCCCCGCTGCCCCTCGGCCGGTCGCTCCTGCTGGCCGGGTGCACCGGCCTGCTCATCGGTGCCGGGCAGGCGCCCATGGGAGTGTGGCCCGCGACGGTGACCGGGCTGGCGCTGTTCACCTGGCTGGTCGCCGGGCGGCGCCCCGGTTCGGCCTTCGCACACGGCGTCCTGGTCGGTTTGGCGATGAACGCGCTCACGGTGTCCTGGGTGTCGGTGCTCGGCGCGTGGGTCGGCGTCGCGCTGGTGGTGTTCCTGTCGCTGTGGTGGGGGCTGCTGGCATTGGTCGTCTCGCGGCTCGTGCGGCTGCGGTTCTGGCCGCTGCTGGTCCCGGCGGCCTGGGTCGCCATGGAGTTCGCCTCGGGCCGGATCCCGTTCGGCGGCTTCTCCTGGACCCGGCTGGGCTTCACGGTCATCGACCAGCCCATGTCGGGGTGGCTCGGCTTCGTCGGCGTGACGGGGGCCTCCTACCTGGTGGCGCTCGTGGCCAACGCCCTGCTCTTCGCGCTCCTCGACCGGAGGCGGCGCGTCCGGGTGCTCGCGGGCACGGTGGCCATCTTCGTGGTGGGCGGACTGCTCAACCTGGCCCCCCACGCGGAGCCGGAGACCAAGATGACCATCGCGGTGGTCCAGCCCAACGTCAACCGTGAGGAACACGGGACCGCCTCGTATGCCCGGTCGGTGACGAACAACGCCCTCAGCGAGACCGTGTTCGCGCTGGCGGAGGCCCGCACGAACGGCGGGCCCGCGCCAGACTTCGTCCTGTGGCCGGAGAACGCCACGGACGTCGACCCCATCGACGACCCCGTGACCCGCCGGATGGTGGAGGTGGCCGCGCTGCTGGCCGAGGTGCCGATCTTCGTCGGCGCCGTCATGAACGGCCCGGAGCCCGACACGCGGCAGACCTCCAGCCTGTGGTGGGACCCGCTGGACGGGCCCGGCGACATCTACCACAAGCGTGACCTCGTCCCGTTCGGCGAGTGGATCCCGTTCCGCGACGTGCTGCTGCCCAGGCTGCCCATCCTGAAGCAGATCGGCCGCCAATCCGTGCCGGGGGAGGGGCCCGGCGTCGTCGCCGCCCCCATCGCCGAGAACCCCCACCTGTTGGTGGGCACCATCATCTGCTTCGAACTGGCCTATGACGACACCAGCTACGACGCGGTGCGCGGCGGCGGGGAGGTCATCGTGTCGCAGTCGAACACCAACACCTATGGCGGCACGTTCCAACCCGCCCAGCAACTGGTCATCAACCGTGTCAGGGCGATGGAGACCGGACGCGAGATCGTCGTGTCGACGCTCAACGCCCTGACCGGCCTGGTCGACACCCGTGGCCGCGTCCACGGGCTCACCCAGGAGTTCGACGCTGCCCACCGCATCGTCGAGGTGCCCCTGCGCTTCAACGTCAGCCTGCCGGTCAGGATCGGGTCGGCCCCGGCCTGGGCAGCACTCGCCATCACGCTCGGCGCATTGGCCTACGCCCTCCTCCGCCGTGAGCCGGGGGCCGGTAGCATTGCCCGGAACAACTCACCCCAAGGACAGCCACATGACCAGCACTGACGCCCTCGACCGCGTGCTCGTGATCATCCCGACCTACAACGAGTCGCAGAACATCGAGAGCATCACCAACCGGCTGCGCAGGGCCGTGCCCGAAGCGCACATCCTCATCGCCGACGACAACTCGCCGGACGGCACCGGTGACATCGCAGACCGGATGGCGGAGGCCGACGAGCACGTGCACGTGATGCACCGCACCGGCAAGCAGGGCCTCGGTGCCGCCTACCTGGCGGGCTTCGACTGGGGTCTGGAGCACGGCTACGGCGTGCTGGTCTCGCACGATGCGGACGGCTCCCACCAGCCCGAGGAACTGCCGCGTCTGCTGCAGGCCATCGACGACGGTGCCGACATGGTGAAGGGGTCCCGCTGGGTCCGCGGCGGCTCCATCGTGAACTGGCCCGCCTCACGTGTGCTGATCTCGAAGGGCGGCTCGCTCTGGACCCGGCTCATGCTGGGCATCCCGGTCAAGGACGCCACCGGCGGCTTCAACGCCTACCGCGCCAGCACGCTGCGCGGCATGAACCTCGACGAGGTGGCCTCCGCCGGCTACTGCTTCCAGATCGACCTCGTGTGGCGGGCCATCAAGCACGGCTTCAAGGTCGTCGAGGTGCCCATCGAGTTCGTCGAACGCGAGTTCGGCGATTCGAAGATGAGCCGCAGCATCGTCATCGAGGCGCTGATCCGCACCACCCTGTGGGGCATCGAGCACCGGCTCGGGCAGCTGGGTCGGCTCGTCTCCGGCCTGCTCGGCCGCGGGCGTCCCAAGGAACGTTGATGGCGCCCCGTCGTGGCGCGGTGGCGCTGGGGATCACCGCCGCCCTGCTGCTGGTGCTCGTCGTGGCCGAGATCGCGGCCATCGTCTGGGTGGCGGGCCACATCGGCTGGTGGACCCTGGTGCTGATCGGCGCCACCACGGTGTTGGGCTTCTACCTGATGCAGCGCGAGTGGCGCAAGGCGTGGAGCGCGTTGTCGGAGGCGATCCGCTCCGGCCAGCTGCCGACCGGCCAGATGGCCGACGCCAGCCTGGTGCTGGCCGGGGGCATCCTGCTGACCGTGCCGGGGCTGCTCACCGACGTGCTCGGCCTGTTGCTGCTCCTGCCGTTCACCCGCCCGTTCGTCCGATCCGGGCTGAGCTGGTGGGCGGGGCGCGTGCTGAAGCCTTCGTCGGTGCACGGCGGCCCCACGGTGATCAGGGGCACCACGGTCCCTGACCCGACCATGGACACCCTCATTCCCGGGATCGCCGTGGAAAAGGACGAGGCCGCCGACGGAAACGTGATCCGTGGCGACCTCGACGATCAGTAGTGACGGGTAGTTCTCAGTAGAGCCTGTCGGACTCGCGCAGCTTGGTGAGCTGCTCCTCGAGGATGTCCTCCAGCTCAGGGATCGAGCGTCGTTCCCGAAGCATGTCCCAGTGGGTACGCACCGGCTTCTCGACCTTCTCCTCGCCCACGACACCGTCGGAGCGCACGGCCATGAGGCCACACTGCTTGCACTCCCACTCCGTGGGGAGTTCAGCCTCTGCCGCGAAGGTCACTTCGAAGTGGTGCCCCTTGGGACAGTCGAATGCAAGGTTCTGACGCTCTGCGAACTCGATGCCCTGCTCGTCCTCGAAAGTCTTCGAGCCGAGACCGACTCCGCGCAATGCGCGATCAGCCATCTTCCCTCCTTCGTCTGCCAATACCAACGAACCGGGAACCGCAAAGGTTCCTCATCGAGTAGACCACATCCCCCGTGCACGGAGGACGTCTTTGAGGAAGTCGGGGCGGTCGGTGACGATGCCGTCGACGCCCCAGTCGATCAGTCGGTGCATCGTGGTGGGGTCGTCGACGGTCCAGACGTGGATCCTGCGGCCGGCGGCGTGGATCCGTTCGATGTTCTTCGGCGTCACGATGTCGACGGTCACGGGGCCGACGGGGTGCTCCAACGGCACCTGGTAGACATCGCCCCCCGAGGAGATGACGCCCATCGTCAACGCTGCGACCCCCGTCGGGGAGACGGCGGTGGGAACCTGCGGGAGGAGACTGCGGAACCGGCGGATGCGGGTGCGGGCGAAGGAGCCGACGCAGACCCGCCTCTCGGCCCCGTGTTTCACGATGGCGTCGACGAGGGGCTGGACCGCGGTGACCGACTTGATGTCGATGTTGAAGTTGATGTCCGGGAAGGTCTCGAAGAGCTCGTCGAGCGTGGGAATGGGTTCGCGGTCACCCACGCGGAGGCTGCTGAGTTCGTCCAGGGACAGGTCCCGCAGCGAACCCGCCACGTCCGTGACGCGGTCGAGGGTCACGTCATGGAACGCCACCAAGTGTCCGTCGCGGGTGGTGTGGACGTCGGTCTCCAGATAGCGGAAGCCGAGCGCGACGGCGTTGGCGAAGGCGCGGATGGTGTTCTCGATGCCCAAATTGGCGGTCAGGAACGACCCGCCTCGGTGAGCCATTGCCACGAACTCGGGAGAAAGGTAATCGGGGTATACCTCCGCCATAGACGCTCATCGTATGGGGTGGGCTGGTGTTTCGCCACCGGCTGAACGACACGAGCCCCCGGGCGACACCAAATAGTTACAGAGACGGGGGTGGTGCCAAAATGGCGGGGTGACCACAGTCCTCTCGATCCAGTCCGCCGTCGCCTACGGCCATGCCGGCAATTCGTCGGCGGTGTTCCCGCTCCAGCGCCTCGGCGTCGACGTGTGGCCGGTCTACACGGTCAACTTCTCCAACCACACCGGTTACGGCGCGTGGCGCGGCCCGCTCATCCCGGCCACCGACGTGTGGGACGTGGTGCAGGGCATCAATGACAGGGGAGTGATGGGGCAGGTCGACGCCCTGCTGTGCGGCTACCTCGGCGCCCCCGAAGTGGGTCACGTCATCCTGGACTCGGGCCGGCTGATCAAGGAGCAGAATCCCGAGGCGATCTTCTGCGCCGACCCGGTGATGGGCGACGTCGACCGCGGCTTCTACGCGCGTCCCGGCATCCCGGAGTTCTGGCGTGACCACGTGGTCAGCCAGGTCGACATCATGACGCCCAACCTGTTCGAGCTCGAATTCCTCACCGGCCGCGAGACGTCGTCCATCGGCGATGTCCTGGCCGCGGCGGAGGAGCTGCGCGCCAAGGGGCCCCGCGTCGTGGTGGTGACGTCGGTGGTGGGCCCGGACGACCTCGACGACGTGATGCGGATGGTCGTCGTCGACGACGCCGGGGCCTGGGAGGTGACCACCCCCGTCATCGACCGGAAGTTCACCGGCTCGGGAGACCTGACGACGGCGGTGTTCCTCGCGAAGTGGCTCGAGACCAAGGACTCGGCCGACGCGCTGGGCCAGACGGCCTCTGTCGTCTACTCGGTGCTGGAGGCCACCGCGTCGGCCGATCACCAGGAACTGCGTCTGGTCGCCGCGCAGAACGACCTGGTCGATCCGCGCTTCGTGTTCACCGCCACCTGGCTCTGAACCGGGTTCAGGCCTGGGCCGGCTCGCCCCAGAAGGTGTTGATGTTGGCGCCCAGCTTGTTCAGCCGCTGAGGCAGGTCCTCGTAGCCGCGGTTGATGACATAGACGTCCATCAGCGTGGTGGTGCCGCGGGCTGCGAGCGCCGCCAGCAGCAGACAGACCGCAGGGCGCAGCGCGGGCGGGGACTCGATGCGGCGGCCGCGCCACCGGGTGGGACCGATGATCAGCAGTCGGTGCGCGTCCATCAGCTGGATGTTGGCGCCGAACTCCGAGAGCTTCTTCAGGTGGATGGCGCGGTTGTCGTAGACCCAGTCGTAGATGACGCTCTGGCCGGTGGCGGTGGCGCAGATCACGGCGAAGAACGGCAGGTTGTCGATGTTGAGGCCGGGGAACGGCATCGGGTGGATCTTGTCCAGGGGAGCCCTGAGCTCCGACGGCACGACGGTCACGTCGACGAGCCGCGTCTTGCCGTTGCGGCTGCGGTACTCCTCGGACAGGCGCATCTCCTGGCCCATCTCGTCGAGGACGGCGAACTCCACCTCGAGGAACTCGATGGGGCAGCGGCGCACCGTGATCTCGGAGCGGGTGACGATGCCGGCGGTGAGCAGGCTCATCGCCTCGATCGGGTCCTCCGAGATGTGGTACTCGACGTCGGCCTCGATGCGGTCGACGCCGGTGATCGTCAGCGTGGTGGTGCCCACGCCGTCGATCTGCACACCCAGCAGCTGCAGGTAGAAGCAGAGGTCCTGGACCATGTAGTTGCCCGACGCGTTGCGCAGGGTGGTGACGCCCGGGGTGCGGGCGGCGGCCATGATGGCGTTCTCGGTGACGGTGTCTCCGCGCTCGATGAGCGTGATGGAGCGGTGCTCCACGCTGCGGTCACCGACGGTGGCGTGGTAGTGCCCCTCGGTGGCGTCGACGGTCAACCCCATGCGGCTCAGCGCCGACATGTGGGGGTGCACGGTGCGGGCGCCCAGGTCGCAGCCACCGGAGAACGGCAGGCGAAACTGGTCGAACTCGTGCATCAGGGGCCCGAGCAGCATCAGGATCGAACGGGTGCGCCGCGCGGCGCGCGAGTCGATGGTCTGCGGGGTGAGGTGTGCGGGGCGCTTGATCTCGAGGTCGTTGTCGCCGATCCACGTGAGGCTCACGCCGATCGAGGTGAGCACCTCGGAGATGCGGTCCACCTCCTCGATGCGGGCGATGCCGCGCAGCACCGTGCGGCCGTGGTTGAGGAGGCTGGCGCACAGGATGGCCATGGCGGCGTTCTTGGACGTGCGCACGTCGATCTCGCCCGACAGCTTGCGGCCGCCCTCGATCTCGAAGTTCACCGTGCCCTCGGTCACCGTCTGGATCAGCGGCATCTCCAAGGCCTCCGCGAGGCGGCCGATCATGCTGAGGGAGAGGTTCTGCTGCCCGTTCTCGATCCGGTGCACCGCGCTCTGGACGGTGCCCAGTTCGTCGGCCAGCCGCTGCTGCGACCAGCCCCGCGACGACCTTGCGTCGCGGATCATCCGGCCGATGGACTCACTCGTTGCACTCATCGGAACAGGTTATCTCATGGATGAGATAATTCTGCCATTGGACGGATGGTTGCCGAACACGGGGGACCACAAAGAGCACTAGAGTGGGCCGCATGAGCTCTGAATTTGACGTCGTTGTCCTCGGCGCCGGACCAGGTGGCTACGTCGCCGCCATCCGGGCCGCCCAGCTCGGCCTGAAGGTCGGCATCATCGAGAAGCGCTACTGGGGCGGTGTGTGCCTCAACGTCGGGTGCATCCCCACGAAGTCCCTGCTGCGCAACGCGGAGCTGGCCCACATCTTCAACCATGAGGCCGACACCTACGGCATCGAGGGCGAAGTCACGTTCAACTACGGCAAGGCGTTCTCCCGCAGCCGGGCCGTGTCGGAACGGATGACCAAGGGCATCCACTTCCTGATGAAGAAGAACAAGATCCAGGAGATCGACGGCTGGGGCACGTTCGTCGACGCCAACACGATCGAGGTGGAGAAGGACGGCGGTGAGAAGCAGACCGTCACCTTCAAGGACTGCATCATCGCGGCCGGCGCGGTGACCCGCATGCTGCCCGGCACTCAGCGCTCGGCGAACGTGGTGACCTATGAGGAGCAGATCCTGGCGGATTCGGTGCCCGGGTCGATCATCATCGGCGGCTCCGGCGCCATCGGCACCGAGTTCGCCTACGTGCTGAGCCAGTTCGGGGTCGACGTCACCATCGTCGAGTACCTCGACCGGATGGTGCCCACGGAGGACGCGGAGATCTCGGCGGAGCTCGCCAAGGCCTACAAGAAGCTCGGCATCAAGGTGCTCACCTCCACCAAGGTCGAGGGCATCGAGGACACCGGCTCGGGCGTCCGCGTGACCGTGAGCCCCGCGCAGGGCGGGGACCAGCAGGTGCTGGAGGCGGATCGCTTCCTCTCCGCGATCGGCTTCGCCCCGCGCACCGAGGGCTACGGCCTCAAGAAGACCGGCGTCGAGCTCACCGAACGCGGCGCGATCGCCATCGACGACTTCATGGCCACCAACGTGCCCCACATCTATGCCATCGGCGACTGCACCGCCAAGATGATGCTGGCGCACACCGCTGAGGCGCAGGGCATCGTCGCGGCGGAGAAGATCGCGGGGGAGCACCCGCATCCGATCAACTACGACATGATTCCGCGCGCCACCTACTGCCAGCCGCAGATCGCCTCGTTCGGCTACTCGGAGCAGCAGGCCAAGGACAAGGGCTTCGACGTCAAGGTGGCAAAGTTCCCGTTCGCGGCCAACGGCAAGGCCTGGGGCCTGGGCGATGCCACCGGCTTCGTGAAGATCGTCGCCGACGCCACCTACGGCGAGATCCTGGGCGCCCACATGATCGGCCCCGACGTGACCGAGCTCCTGCCCGAGCTGACCCTGGCGCAGGCCTACGACCTGACCGCTGAGGAAGTCGCGCACAACATCCACGCGCACCCGACGCTGTCCGAGGCCCTCAAGGAGGCCGCGCACGGCATCGCGGGTCAGATGATCAACTTCTGACCAGCGGAACGTCGACGAAGGGCGCCCGCTCCGCCACGCGCGGGGCGGGCGTCGCCATTTCCCGACGGCGGGGGAGCGCGAAGAGGACGCCGGTCCACCGTCGCAGGAGCAGCAAGGCGGAGGGCAGACCAAGTCCGCCGGCGAGCGCCAGCGCATAGAGGGCCGTGGTGCCGAGGTGGAGGTAGGAACCGAGTTCGGCGGCCAGGTGCACCCCGGTGAAGTGGGCGGTGTAGAACACGATGCTGTGTCTGCCCAGCACTTCGATGAGGGGGAGTCGGGGGAGTCTGGTGGCGAGCCAGACCGCGACGACGACCAGGGCGATGGTGCCGGGGAGGGTTTCGGCGGCCGGGCTGCCATCGAAGAGTCTCCCGTCAGCCGCGACGTGCGCGGCCAGCAGCGCTGTGCCAGCGGCTGGCCACCAGGCCCCCAGCTTGGTGACGAGCTGGGCGTGGCGGCTCACCGCGCAGCCGACGAAGAAGAACACGCCGAAGTAGAACAGCCGCTCGACCGGCAGGTACTCGACGGGGCTGAGGAGCGAAGCGCCGGCGAAGATCATGGCCACGATGACAGGCGGGACGTGCCGCGTGACGGCACCGAATGCGTACAGCGCCAGAAGCACCACGAGGAACCAGAGGTGGAAGGGACCTGCCACCCAATGCTCGGCCTCGGCAACGGACTCCGGCCGCCGTGTGACGAGCGCTGTGAGGAGTGCCCAGACGACGTAGGGCCAGGCGATGTGCCGCAGTTTGCCGTCGATGTACCCAGCGATCGGTTTGGCGAGGCTGCGGTCGAGCAACATGCCCGACAGGAACATCAGCACCGGCATGCGCACTGGGCTGAGCCAGACGAACCAGTCGTTGACCTCCGCGGGGAATTGCACTCCGACAAGGGAGGGGATGGTGGTGGCGTGGTAGCGGCGGGGCGGGGTCAGCGGAGCTGACCGGACGATCAGTCGACGGTGAAGAGCGGGTCCCCGGCAGCGACGTCGGTGCCCACGCTGGGGGCCTCCACCGAATCCGGCGCGTGGTCCATCACTGCGATGACCACCGTCGTCGAGACACCGGGCTGAGTTATGTCATCCGGGTTCCAGGCGACGATGGGCGTGCCGGCGGTCACGGCGTCGCCCTTGGCCGCAAGCACCTCGAAGCCCTCACCCTGGAGCTGAACGGTGTTGATGCCGACGTGGACGAGGATGCCGAGGGCGTCGCCCACCAGGAGGATGAACGCGTGGGGATCCACCTTGAGGAGGCGACCGTCCGCCGGGGCCACGACCTGTGCGCGGCCCGCCTGGGGTTGGATGCCGACACCCGGCCCGACGATCTGCTGGCTGAACACCGGGTCATCGACATCGCTCATGGCGATCACACGGCCGGCACACGGCGCCAGAATCTGCATGGAAGCTCCTCAGCTCGGTGGGGTCATCGTCTCACGCACGCCACCGGGGCTGCTGGGAATCCCCGTTCCTCACGATTGTCCGATAAGCAACATTATGTCACGATGCCGACCCTGAACCACTCCCCGGCAGCGGCGCCTGTGTCTGATCCCACCAAACCAGGCCACTCTCCCACCAAAGATGGGTTACTATAGTTGTGTCCACGAGCCGCCCGCACGCTCGGTGCCGTCGTGGAAGGGCAAGAACGTCTACGAGGGCGACTACTGGGCCGCGACCACCAGAGGGTTCGTGCACCACGAATCCTTCCTAGAGCGCGAGTACGTCATGGTGGCTGACTTCGATTTGTCGATCCTCGCCTTCTCGTGGCAGCCGTTCGTTCTGAAGTGGCCCAAGGGCACCAAGGGGCATCGCGGCCATGTCCCCGACTACTTCTGCCGTCTCGGCAACGGCGACGGCCTCGTGGTTGACGTGAAGCACCCAGACAGGGTTGAGGCCAATGCTCAGCAGTTCGCGATGACACGGGAGGTGTGTGAGCAGGTGGGTTGGAAGTACGAGGTCTTCACCGGACTGCCCGAGCCTCGCCTGAGCAACATCACCTTCCTGTGCGGGTTCCGTCAGGACCGCTACTCCCCTGGTGCCGAGAACGTGGCCGCGCTCATGGATGCGTTCACCCCCGGGACCTCCCTGGAGGCAGGTGTCCGTCGCGCTGTGCGCGCTACCGGACGGCCTCGGCCCGTTGTCCACGGCAACGTCCTTCACCTGCTCTGGCACGGCGTCTTGGCCGTCGATCTCGATGGCCCTCTCGACCTGTCCTCCCTCGTGGCTGTGGCGACGGCGGTGGCCGCATGAAGTCAGTCCGCCTCTTCGACTACATCGCCTACGACGGCGACTCCTATCAAGTCATCGCTCAGGACGGTGCCCGGCTGGCGCTGAAGTCCCTGACGACCAACCGGGTCCGTCATGTCGGCGTGGCCGACCTCCTTGCCGATGACTCCTATGAACCGGACAGCCCGGACCGGCTTCCGGTCTTGGACGACGTGGCCGTGCTGGAGACGCTGGACGGCCAGACGCGCGAGGACACGCTCTGGCTGTACGGCCACGTCCACGAGATCGTCAACGGCACCCCTCCCCTGGCTCTGTTGAACGGCGAGGAGATCACGCCCAGGGCGCAGTATGCCCCCGAAGCCCCGTTGCTGGAGAAGATCGCTGCCAAGGCCGAGGAGTTGTCCTCCACGGATCGTCCGTTGTCGGCCCGGGCGCTGCGACGCCACGTGAGCGCCTATCGCAAGCGTGGGGTCGTGGCGCTCGTTGATGGCCGCAAGGTCAGAAGGGCCGCTCCGGGACGTGACCAAGACCCGCGACTGGTCGAAATGATCCGGGAGGAACTTTCGGCGCAGCAGGACATCAGCACAGGGAGGAAGACCCGGGTGATCACCCGGGTCCTGACACGGGCCGAGGCGTTCAACGCGGCCCAGAAGGAGGCAGAAGCGAACGGCCTCGCCCGCGACCAGGAACCCATCGAGTTGCCGTCGCGGACCACGATGTACCGGCTCGTGGATGCCCAAGTAGGGACCCGCCACTCGTTCGGGGACGCCACTCTCCGCCGCACGCAGGCCAACCGCCCCGACCGCACCTACGGTCGAAGGACACCACTGCGCCCGGGAGAACTGGTGGAGATCGACTCGACCAAGTTGGACCTGATGGTGGTCTTCCCGGACGGGACCACGGGCCGACCCGAACTCACGACGATGATCGACGTGGCGACAGCAACCCCCACCGCCGCGATTCTCTTCCCTGAATCCACCAAGGGCATCGACGTTGCCGCCCTTGTGCTGGCCCGTTCGCTGACGCCCTTGCCCATGCAGCCGGGTTGGAACGAGGAACTTGCCCTCTCGCGTTCAGTGCTGCCCGCCGACATGATCGAGCCGGACGAGACGCTGCGAGCCGCCATCGCTGCCCGGCCCCTCATCTACCCCGAGACCATCACCATCGACCGGGGCAAGGTCTACACGGGCTCGGTCTTCCAACTGGCGTGCGAGCGGCTCCAGATCAGCGTTATCCCCGCACCCCCGGGCACCCCCACGGCCAAGCCGCACGTGGAGAGGCAGTTCGGCGCGGTGCACGATGGCTTGATCCAGTACCTGCGTGGGTACGTGGGCCGCAGCGTGAACCGCCGTGGTGAGGACCCGAGCGCCGAGGCGTACTGGACTCTCTCCCAGTTGCAGAGCATCCTCGACTCCTGGCTGGTGCAGCACTGGCAGACCACCCCTCGGAAGGGGCTGACGGTCCCCGCCATGCCGAAGAAGGCGCTGTCTCCGAACGAGGCGTACGCGGCGCTCTCAGGCATCGCCCCGACGCCTGCGGTCGCCCTCACCCGGGACGACTACATCAGCCTCCTGCCCATCGACTTCCGCTCCATCCAGCCCTACGGCATCAACCACTCCGGGCTCATCTACGACGCCCCCGAACTGCACCCGCTGCGCGGCCAGAAGTCGGGTCTGGGGGGACGGGCCAAGGACGGCTGGGAGGTCCGTTACGACCCTGCACGGATGAATATGATCTTCCTCCGGGACCATCGGGCGGGGCGCTGGATCGAAGCGCACTGGCTCTTGGACGACAAGGCCCTCGCGCCGTTCTCCAGCGCAGTCCTGGAGGCCGCACGCAAGGCTGTGGCGCGCAGGGACGAGACCACGCCGCAGCACAAGGTCCTGGAGGAGATCATCCGTATCCAGAGTGGTCTGGATGTGACCGGGAAGGAGCGCTCAGCGGCTCGACGCAGATCAACCCCCACGGTGCCGGACCTTGCTGTCCCTGAAGAGACCGAGCCGGTTGAGGTACCGACACCGAAGCCTTCGCGCATGCCTGAGAAGAGAGCACGCGCACTACCCGATCTACCCGACCGACTGCTGTGAGGAACCCCATGACGACCCAGACCGCCTGGACCCCTGATTCCCTCAGCACGTGGCGCACCTTCGTCGCCTATCGCGCCGAGCGACCTGACCCGCTCAGCGTCAAGGAGCGGGACTCCCTGACGCCGTTGCTGCGAGAGCGATACGACGACGCCCGCATCGAGTTCGTCAACACCCCCATCGTCCTTCCGACTCCGGACTTGGAGCGCCTGATCCGGGAGTCCAAGATCGTCACAGGTCTGAACCGGGGCGCTCAGTTCACTGCCCGCCAAGCGCTGGCCGTCTCAGGTAGTCAGACACTCGGCAAGTCCACCGCCGCGATGTATCTCGGACGCACCCATGAGGACCACGAGCGCGCCAAGCACTCCCGTGAGGACGACCAAGCATTCGCCCCAGTCCTCTACGTGAGCGCACCTCCCCAGACTTCCCCCAAGGGCCTGATGATGCGCTTCGCCTCCACCTTGGGCCTCCCCCTGCGGGCTCGTTCCACGACCGACCAGGTGATGGACCAAGTTGTCGACACCCTCCGTGAACTCGGAACGACCATGGTCATCCTCGATGAGGTGCAGCACCTGAAGACCCGGGCACAGGCGGGCATGGAGGCTGCGTCAGCCTTGAAGTCCTTCTCCGAGCGCGTCCCGGCAACTTTCCTGTACGTCGGGGTCGATCTCCCACAGAGCGACTTCCTCGGCGGAGCGATGGGTGCCCAGATGCAGGGTCGGACGACGATGATCCAGATGCAGCCCTATTCCATCGGATCGGCGGCGCATCGGAAGGAGTGGGAGAAGGTCATCGCGCTCTTCGAGCGTGAGTTCCCGCTGGCTGAGCACGAGGTCGGCGCGCTCATGGATGAGGCCGCCTGGCTCCATGCCGTGACCGGAGGGGTGATCGGGTCGCTGCGCACACTTCTGCGCAAGGCTCAGATAGCCGCAATCATCGACGGTCGCGAACACTTGGACCGTGCCGCTCTGGAGCCGATCCTCCCGGACTACCGCGCTGATCTTGCCCGGGAACGCAAGGAGCGTGCGAAGGCCGAACGGCCCCGCAAGGAGGCGTCCGCGTAGGTGAGGATCGAGCCCCTACCGATTCCCACCCGGCTTCTCGGCGGCGAGGTGGTGAACTCCTACGCCGGTCGCCACGCTCGCAACAACGGCCTGCGAACCGACGAGATCGAGCAGGCCCTCCGAGAGACCGACCAGTTCCCACGGTCGAAGGGAAAGCGGCACCCCGAGCGCCTCGCTGCGTGGCGCGCGCTTGGTGGGCTGCATGAGCGAGCCTTCACCGAACCCCAAGCCGTCCATGGGAACTGGGTCATCGAACGCCCCCTGTGTTCTCGTTGCGTGCCACGCCCGGAAGAAGGCACTGGACGCCTCCCGTGGGTCGGCTGGGTCTGCCTGAAGCACAAGCGATGGACGCGGGGCGACCAGCAGGTTGACCTCGCTGGGTTTGGGGCTGCCCTCGTAGCCGAGCGTCATTGGCGAGGTACGCTGAGAGGGCGCGGGATCGTCGTGGACTCCCCGCTCCTGCTTCTCGCAGAAGAATGCGCAACGGTTGGTCTCTCGAAGGCCACACTGGAGGAGCGGGCTGAGCGCGTCCGACACCCCTCCCCTGGCCTGCTGGTCTACCCCGAAACCGTGAAGATCACGCGACTGCTGACGCGCACGTCCTTCCTCGACAGCGTGCTGAGCGAGGCTCCGTCGCGGTGGAAGCGGGCGATGGTCGAGCGCGAGGTCAGCGCGATCCTGCCTGATTCCCCGGACGCCGAGTCGTGGCGCGCGCTGGCGCGCATCTGGGACATGGTGCTCGACCTTCAGGACGTGCTTAGGGACGCGCGCTGGCTCGGACATGAGCCCAGCGACCGTTGGAACGTATTGCGCTACTCACGCCTTGCGCAGGCGCAGGACGGCAGGGTCTCCAGCGTCGACCAGATGATGTAGGTAGCGGCGGCGGAGAGCACCCTCAGTCTCGCCATCATCGGCCCTCACGACGCGCCAGCGCAGGCGCTCCTCGTCCACGGGCTCGATGCGCTCGATCATCCACGCACCCAGGACGAAGTTCGAGGGCAGAACGCCTCGCTCCGTCCGGCCCTCGGCCACGAGGAAGAGCGGCAACGGTCCACCGTCCGCGAGTCGGTTGGACACCTCCCGGGGCGAGTTCCGCCCCTCCACGAACTCGACCTGCTGCTCGAACAGATGGTCGGGGTCAAGCAGCGGGAGCGTCGCCACGGGCACACTCCCCTGGTGCCTGCGGATGATTACCCCGCCGTCCGGAACGGGCACCTCACGGGCGCTCTCGACCTTCTGGGCGAGCGCTCCCGGCCAGCGGACGCCAGCATGCCGAACGTTGAGCGGGGCAGGGTGCAGCGTGGCGCACAGCGTTCCGACGACCCGTGGGAGTCCGGGTGGCCGGGCCGACTCCTGCCACTGCTCCGGGATGACCTCCACGAGGACGCGGATACCTTCGCTGTTGAGGCGCTCCAGCCGTTCGCGGGCAGGCGTCTCTTCTGCTGGGAGGGCCTGTGGCTCCGTCGCCTCGCGAAGGTCGACCGGCTGCGGGAGTTCATCTCGAAGGCCCACGTAGAAGATCGTGCCCAGTGGGTGGTTGGTCGGCCTGGTGCTCGGGTCGATGAGCAGGAAGATGCGCCACGGGGCTGATGCGGTGGGCGTGGGCATGAGTTGGGTTGCCGGCCTTCCGGGCTGGGTGTGTCGGTCTCTCTGCTCCGCAGTCTAGGGGCTGGCCACACCTCCCCTGGCTGGTCATGGACGTCCGCGACGCGCCCAAGCGTCGAAAGAATCCCGAGACGCACGCTCCGTGCTCGTCACTGAGGTTCTTCGGCGTACCAACGGCTGAATAGCAGGGTCTCCACCCCGAGAGAAATGCCGCGAAGGGCGAATAGGACTGGCTATGAGCGAAGGAAACTACTTCTCACACGACTTAGGAGGTGGACGAATGGCTCGGAGCCGTTCCGCGTTCGTGGACAAGATCAAGAGAACCGTCGCCATGGAGCCGGACATCTACAACCGGCTCACCGAGATGGCCGGTGCCGAGCGTCGTTCGATCTCGTCGCAGATCGAGACCCTGATCGAGGACGGCGTAGCGCGCTGGGAGAAGCAGCAGCGACGCGAAGAGGCAGCGAGGGCGAAGGCCCAGTAACAAGGACGAAGCGCCCCCTTGCTTGGCGGCGGAGGGCGCTTCGTGAAGTCCGTTAGGAGGACACTGATGACGATAGCACCTGGGTCTGACCAGGCTGATAAGCCGCCGGGGAGCGTGTCGCGGCCCGGGCACTCAGAGGCCGTGAACCGGCTCGTGAGCACCCGGGCACAGATCATCGCGCTGATGCGTGACCCCCGACTGCCCCCGCTGGCGAAGCAGGTCGGCTCTCTCCTCTGGGCGATCACGGAGACCTGGGAGCGCGGGGAGACCAAGACACTCACCTACCAGCAGTTGGCCGAGCAGATCGTCTGGGAATCCCGAGATGGTGTCGTGCAGACCGCCTCGGCAGAGGGCGTGCGCAAGGCCGTGAAGGCACTCCGTGAGGCGGGCTACGTAGCGGTGGCCTCCGTGCAGCACCCCGGCAACGGCAAGCCCTCCAGCATGCAGTGCATCCCGAGGGCGACCAGTCACGCCCTCACACACGACGAGTCGGGGCCCTTCCGGGTCTGGACCAACGGCACCTTCTCGCAAAGTGCCGGTTCCTGGGAACCGGGAGTTTCCCCTAGTTACGACGAAGTGCCGGTTCCCCGGAACCGGGAGTCTGAAAGTGGCGGTTCTGGGGAACCGGGAGTTGGCAAGGTGCCGGTTCCGGGGAACCGCCCTAGTAAGGAGACCTCCTGGAAGAGCACCTCCCTGGATGAAGACGACCAACTGACCCCCCCTCCTCGCGGCGATGCCGCTGATGCCGCCGCCCTGGAGAGCGTGGACTGGGACTCCCTCACGACCGCTGGCGACGTGGTGGAACTGCTCTCGCAGGCCCTGACGACGCATGGACAGGCGGAGGTGCGCAAGCGCGCCAAACGCCGGGAGATCGAGCGAGGGGTCGGGACGCTTATGGCCAAGGGCTGGGACATGCCGAGAGTGCTCGCTGGTGTGGGGCTCTGGGCTGGTGATCGGGAACTGCGGAACGCCGATGTGCTGGACGAGATCGCCTCACGGTTGATTCGGACACAACTGGCCTCTCCCGCACGGCTGGTCTTGCACCAGCCGCTAGACCTGCTGCGCCAGTCGTTCGCGCTGGGCGAGGAAGTCCGACGTGAGCGGGAGAACGCTGCTTAGAGAACGGTGGTGGGCCAGTGAGGGTGGAGGAGTTGGGTGGGTCGCTTACTCACCGGACCCGCGCGTCTGGCTGTCGGCCCTCGCCAGTTCTCATAGCATCGAGACAATCATTCGTACAGAAGGCGAGCCGCACGTTGATCAAGCCAGACGCAAACTTCATCTGGAGCATTGCAGACATGCTGCGAGGGCCGTATCGGCACAAGGAGTTCGGCACAGTCATCCTGCCCTTCACGGTGCTGGCGCGGTTCGACTCAGTGCTGGCCGACACCAAGGAGGCTGTGCTCGAAGCCTCTGAGCGGTACGAGAAGTCCCCCAGCCTGATGCGCCACGAGATGCTGCGACGGGCCTCCGGTCACTCGTTCTACAACACCTCGCCCTTCAGTCTCGCCAATCTGGGCGACCCAGCCAACAAGGCAGCGAACCTCCTCAACTACGTGGAGGGCTTCAACGACGAGGTGCGCGAGGTCTTCGAACGCTTCGACATGCCGAAGATCATCAGCGACCTGGACGAGCGGAACCGGCTGGACGGCATCGTGGCCAAGTTCGCAGCCCTCGATGTCCACCCTGACCGGGTGAGCAATGCCGAGATGGGCGACGTGTTCGAGGAACTGATCCGCCGCTTCATGGAGTCGAGCAAGGACCTCGCTGGTGACTACTTCACCCCGCGTGAGGTCATCCGGCTGATGGTCTCGCTGCTCTTCGCGCCGGACAGCGAGGACCTATCCGACCCGCACCTCATCCGGCAGGTCTACGACCCCACCTGTGGCACGGGCGGCATGCTGTCGGAGGCCCACACGTGGATGAGGGATCACAACGGACAGGCCACGCTGAGTCTGTTCGGGCAGGAGTTCAACCGGCAGTCCTTCGCCATGGCCAAGGCCGACCTCATCATCAAGAATCAGGACTCCTCGAACATCTACTTCGGGGACACGCTGCTGGACGACGGCCACGCCGATAAGACCTTCTCCTACTGCCTCGCCAACCCTCCCTTCGGACAGGAGTGGAAGGTGCAGCAGAAGGCGGTTCTGGAGGAGCGCGAGCGGGACGGCGAGGACGGGCGGTTCGCCGCTGGCGTCCCGAGCGTCAACGACGGGGCGATGCTGTTCCTCCAGCACCTGGTCTCCAAGATGCGGCCCGCCTCTCAGGGCGGCGGACGCGGTGCCATCGTCCTCAACGGCTCCCCGCTGTTCACTGGCGACGCAGGGTCCGGTCCCTCAGAGATTCGCCGCTACCTGCTGGAGAACGACCTCGTGGACGCCATCATCGGCCTACCCACCGACCTCTTCTACAACACGGGCATCGCCACCTACATCTGGATTCTCGACAACGACAAGCCCATCGAGCGCCAGGGCAAGGTGCAGTTGATCGACGGCACTGCCCAATGGGTCAAGATGCGCAAGTCCATCGGCAGCAAGCGGCGCATGTTGTCCGAGGCAAACATCGACACCATCTCGAACCTCTACGGGGCATACGAAGACGCCGACCCTGAACTCTCCCGAGTGATGGCCACGGAGGACTTCGGCTACCGCACCATCACGGTCGAGCAACCGCTGCGACAGGTCTTCTCCGTCGACCAGGACAAGATCGACCAAGCGCTTGGACTCACGGCAATCAAGAAGTTGGACGACGACACCCGCCAGCGGCTCCGGGCCGCGCTGGAGTCACTTGACGGACAGACCACGTGGAAGTCGAAGACCGAGTTCGACAAGGCATTCGGTCCCGCACTGGCCACTCAGGAGATCGGCCTCACCCCGGCCAACCGTCGCGCCGTCGCCTCGGTGTTCGCGGGGTCAGACCCTGAGGGCGAACTCGTGACGGACCGGAAGGGCAACCCTGAACCAGACCCCTCGCTTCGTGACACCGAGAACGTGCCCCTCACCGAGGACGTGGACGCCTACGTCGAGCGCGCAGTCCTCCCCTGGGCCTCGGAGGCGTGGGTGGACGATTCCAAGACCAAGATCGGCTACGAGATTCCCTTCACCCGTGTCTTCTACAAGTACGTCCCGCCCCGTCCGCTCGCAGAGATCGACGCCGATGTGCAGGTAGCCATCGCACGAGTTCAGGCTCTCTTCGCGGAGGTTACGGCGTGACCCTCACGAGAGGATTCTGGCTGCCACAACTGCCACCAAGGTGGGCCGTGTCGCCCGCGAAGTCTCTGTTCGGGAACCGAACCGAGCCGAGCCACGATGACGACGTTCATCTCACGCCGTCCCAGAAGTACGGCGTCCTGACTCAGGAGGCGTACATGGAGGTCTCTGGGTCATCAGTCGTCCTGAATCTGACTGGCTCGGACCGGATGCGTCATGTTGAGCCGGACGACTTCATCATTCACCTCCGATCATTTCAAGGTGGAATCGAGCGGTCTGAACTCCGTGGGAAAGTCAGCATGGCTTACACAGTCCTAGCCCCTCGACGCCTTCTTGTGCCACGGTTCTACCAGTACCTAATGAAGTCGGCCATCTACGTGGGGGCACTCGGTTCAACCACCGACCAACTAAGAGACGGTCAGTCCATCAAGTACGACGGCTTCGCGCGTCTCGACCTACCCGAACCGCCCCCGGGCGAGCAGCAGGCCATCGCAGACTTCCTCGACCGTGAGACTGCACAGATAGACGCCATGATCGAAGCACAAGAAGGTCTGGTGAGCGGTCTTGCTGAGCGCCGTTCAGCCGTGATCAGCACGACGCTGGATGCGGCTCGCCCCGTTTCTCGCCAGCGATTCAAGCACGTAGTGAGTTCCGTCCGGCAGGGCTCAAGCCCACAATGCGAATCATTTCCTGTCTTGGACGATGAAGACTGGGCCGTACTTAAGGTGGGCTGCGTAAACGGCGGTGTTTTCAACCCGCGTGAGAACAAGGCCCTGCCGCCTGAGAGCATCCCGTCGCCGCAACACGTTGTACGTGAAGGTGAACTACTGGTTTCGCGCGCGAATACGCGCAACTTGGTTGGGAGCGCAGCCGTAGTTCGCGGACGGTTCGAGCACCTGCAACTTTCCGACAAGTTGTATGCCTTCGCCTTAGGCGAGAACTCACCGGAGTTCGTAGCGAACCTCTTGGCAACTCCTGCCTACCGAGAGCAGATCGAGTTGCAGGCCACGGGCGCGAGTCATTCGATGCAGAACATCACGCTTGCCTGCTTGCTAAATCTACCTATGGCCCTACCTTCGCCGGACGAACAGCGAGAGGCAGTCAAGGCGATTCGCAGCCGAACGAAGGTAATGGAAGAAATGAGCAACGAGGCCGAGCGGATCGCCGCCCTCCTCCGTGAGCGCCGAGAAGCCCTCATCACCGCCGCTGTCACGGGCAGGATCGACCCCCACACCGGCATCGAACGTCTGGAGGACGCATCGTGAGCGAGGCGTACAAGGAACTGGCCATGGAGGAAGAAGCCGTGGCCATGTTGGTGGAGCAGGGGTGGGTGCACGAGGAGGGGTCTGCCGCGCGCTACGACAAGCAGCGAGCGCTGTTCCCCGAGGATGTGTTCGCGTGGCTGGAGGCAACGCAGCCGGATGAGTTGGCCAAGATCATCAAGCCGACGATGGACACGGCAGCCCAGGCCAAGGCTCGTGAGGGCATCCTTGATGCCCTGGCGGACAGCCTCAGCAACGTGTCTGGGGGCGGGGGTGCGCTGACGGTTCTGCGCAAGGGCTTCCGCAGGGTTTCGGCTCGGTTCAAGATGGTGCAGCCAAAGCCCACCGAAACGATGAACGCGACCACGGTGCGTGACTACGAGTCGAACATCCTGCGTGTCGTTAGACAGGTGCACTACTCGACCACCAACCCGCAGAAGGCCATCGACCTGGTGCTGTTCTGCAACGGCGTCCCGGTGGCCACCATCGAGTTGAAGACCGAGTTCACCCAGTCGGTCGTACGCGGTCAGGTGCAGTACAAGAACGACCGCAACCCCGGAGCAGACGGCAAGGACGTGCTGCTGGTGTGGGGTAAGCGGGCGCTGGTGCACTTCGTGGTCACCGACAACGAGGTCTCGATGACGACCAAGTTGGACGGCCCGAAGACGACCTTCCTGCCGTTCAACCAGGGCAACGGCACCGGCATGGGCAACCCCCTCAACCCGAACGGAGCCCGCACCGAATACTTCTGGCGCAACGTCCTCGACCGCGATGCGTTCCTGATGATCCTCACCAAGTACCTCGTCATCCGCACCGACGAAAAGCCAAACCCGGTCACGGGCAAGGTCGAGAAGTCCACCTCGCTGCGCTTCCCCCGCTATCACCAGTGGGACGCCGTGGAGAAAGTCATGGAGGCAGTCTCCGAGCGAGGCGTGGGCGAGCGCTACCTCATCGAGCACTCGGCGGGCTCAGGCAAGACTGACACCATCGTGTGGACTGCCTTCCGCCTCGCCGCCCTGCACCGCGACAACAAGAAGGTCTACGACTCGGTGATCGTCGTCACCGACCGCAACGTCCTTGACAAGCAGATGTCGGCTGCGATGCGCCAGTTGGACCCCAACGGGGCGCAGATGGTGCGGATCGACGGCACCGGAGCCTCAAAGTCGGAGGAACTCGGTGAGGCTCTTCGCCTGAAGACGCCGATCATCGTCGTGACGATCCAGACGGCTCCCTTCGCGTTGAAGTACCTCCGGCTTCAGGCCGAGAAGTCAGGTGGGCACTACGCCGTGATCGCGGATGAGGCGCACTCGTCCCAAACCGGCACAGCGGCGGCGAAGTTGAAGACGGTCCTCAGCCCGAGCGAGCAGGCGGACGTGGAGGATGGGGGCGAGGTGGACGCCCAGAGTCTGCTGGCGGCGGAACTGCCCCAGCGCGCCGAGACACCCAACCTCTCCTACCTCGCCTTCACCGCGACTCCGAAGGCGAAGACCCTCGAACTCTTTGGCACCCCCGACCCGGACGACCTGGACGAGAACGGCGAGCCCCGTCCCAAACCGTTCCACCGCTACACGATGCGGCAGGCCATCGAAGAAGGATTCATCCTCGATGTGCTCCAGAACTACACCGAGTACGAAGTCGCCTACGAACTGGGGCTGAAGGCTCGCGATGAGGACATCCCCTCGGTCGACAAGGAGGCCGCGCGCAAGGCCGCACAGCGCTGGGTGATGCTGCATGAGCACAACATCTCCCAGAAGGTCGACATCATCGTCCGGCACTTCCGCGAGACCATCGCGCACCTACTGGGCGGTACGGCCAAGGCCATGATCGTCACCTCTTCGCGCAAGCACGCGCTGCGCTACTACAAGGCCATCGAGCGTTACACCGCCAAGCACGGCTACGACGACGTACACGCCCTCGTGGCGTTCTCCGGCAAGGTGATCGTCTCCGGGGAGGACACCGACATCGCCCCGGACGATCTGCTGCACGAGGGCGAGTACACCGAGGCCAGCGTGAACACAGGCACCAAGGGCAAGCCCCTCGATGAGGTGCTCAACGGTCCCGCCTACCAGGTGATGATCGTGGCCAACAAGTACCAGGTCGGCTTCGACCAGCCGCTGCTCTGCGCCATGTACGTGGACAAGCGCCTCGACGGAGTGATGGCTGTCCAGACGCTCTCCCGCCTGAACCGGACATGGGCGGGCAAGGACAAGGTGTACGTCCTCGACTTCGTGAACAAGGGCGAGGACATCCTGAAAGCCTTCCTGCCCTACTACGAGGGCGCTCAGATCGAAGCGCGCACCGATCCCGACCTGCCCAATCGCCTGGCCATGCAACTCGATGCCGAGGGGCTGGACCGCATCTACACCCATGCAGAGATCGAGCAGGCTGCCCATGCTGTAACAGACCCGGAGGCGACCCACAGTGCCGTCGTGGGTGCTGTGGACCCCGGCACGGAACGCTTCTCCAACCTCATGCGCGAAGCCCGCGATGCCGACGACGAGGAGGCACGCCTGCGCCTCGAAGCCTTCCGGTCGAATCTCTCGAACTACACCAAGGCGTACGACTTCCTGTCCCAGATCATCCCCTACGACCTGGAGATGGAGAGCCGTTCGATCTACTACCGCCTCTTGGCGAAGCGCCTGCGCGAGGAGAACGAGAGCATCATCGTGGAGATCGGCAGCGTCGCGCTGGCCAAGTACCGGGTCGAGAAGACGGGCACCCAGTCGCTGAACCTCAGCAAGGGGGAAGCGACGCCGCTGACGCCCTTGGCCGAGATGGGCACTGCCGAGGCGCGGGAGCGCGATACTGCCCACTGGTCGGAGATCATCGACGCCATCAACAGCCTGTTCGCAGACAGCGGCCTCAGCGCCGACGACGTAGTGCCTGAGATCGAGAGCGTGCTCCGAGACGCCAAGAGGGACGAGCGTCTGGTGGCGAAGGCGAAGGCCAACTCGGATGCCGACTTCAACGCGGACGGGACGGTCGTAAACGAGGTCCTCAGCAAGTTCATCGACAGGCGGGAGAAGAGCGAGGAGATCATCGCGGCCCTGCTGAGGGGCCAGAACATGACCACCTTCTCGAACCTGCTCGCCATGCTCGGTTTCCGCGAGTACCTGGCCACCGTTGACTACCAGTTCCCGGAGAACGTCGAGGTCGAGTTGACGCCGGAGAACCAAGGTCGAGCGGTTGCTGGCCACGGGGGCTCTGTGGCCGGGCGTCAGGACCCTAACTTTGTCGGACCTGTCTGGTAGGCATTGGCGAGAGCACGGGAGAGGCCCGAGGCTCGCGGAAAGGGGGCCAACTATGGCCAAGTCAGTCTTCTACTCGTTTCACTACGACCGTGACGTCATGCGCGTCCAGCAGGTGCGCAACATCTGGGCGATCCAAGGGCAGCCTCTGTTGGAACCCCAAGACTGGGAGTCCGTGAAGGGTCGGGGCAAACAGGCCATCAAGGACTGGATCGCAGACAAGATGTCGGGGGTAGACGCAGTTGTCGTGCTCATCGGTGCCCAGACCTCTACCCGGGATTGGGTGAAGTACGAGATCGCCTACGCCTGGAACAACCACCTTCCTCTGGTCGGCGTCCATATCCACGGGCTTGCCGACCCCCGAACCGGCACTGACCACAAGGGCCAGGACCCCTTCTGGGAGATGCGAGACGACAAACTCGGCGTTATGGGCCAGTACCTCAACACCTTCGATCCGACTGGAGCGAACGGATCGGAGACCTTCAGGAACTTGGAGAGGTATATGGGCTACTACGTCGAGCAGGCGAGGCCGGGGCAGGGTTGAGCATGCCTCCGCTCCAGCAAGACTGCCCCTTCTGCGAGATCGTCCAACGCGACGATCCAGACGCACGCGAGGTCTACAGGGACGAGCACGTCGTAGCCTTTTTCCCGACCGAGCCTGCCGTCCTGGGCCACACGATGGTAGTGCCACGTGAGCACGTCCCAGACGTGTGGTCGCTCTCTGAGGAGACCGCGAGTCACCTCGCCCGGGCTACGGTCCGCCTTGCCGGGGCAGTCCGGGAGGCTGTCGAGCCCGAGGGGCTGAACATCATCCAGTCCAACGGTGAGGCTGCCACCCAGACCGTCTTTCACCTCCACGTGCACCTCGTGCCACGTTGGGAGGGCGATGCGATGGGACCGATCTGGCCGGAGGAGACCGACTACAGCGAAACCGACAAGGACCGTATGCAGGGGCGACTGCGGGACGCCTGTCGAAGGATTACCCGCCCATGACCGACGAAAGCACGACCTCTCCACCGCCCGACCCTGAAGACAGGCGCAAGCACCTCGACTTCATCCAGGCCATCGTCACGCGCATGTCCGCTGCGTCCTCCAACGCTAAGGCGTGGCTCCTGCCAGTAGTGACCGCCGCGTACGGCTACGCCCTCACTCAGAAGGCGGACTCCGTGGCTCTCCTTGGCCTTGGAGCCACGCTGCTCTTCGCGTACCTCGACGCCAACTACCTGCGTCAGGAGAAGCGGTTCCGGAGCCTCTACAAGGCTGTTGCCTCTGGGCGGTACAACATCGCGACCTTCTCGCTCCAGCCAGACGACCTGCCATCCGAGGTACCGACGAAGGAGAAGGGGGATTGGCCCGCTGGCACGCCGCGATGGATCAACCGACTGCTGCCCGGGCCGAACGTGTGGCTCTCATGGTCGGTCGGCGTGTTCTACGTCCCCGTCGCGCTCTTGGGTGTCGTGATCGCCTGCATCGTCCGGTAGAACATCTGTGTGCGTACCCTCGGCAGCACCAAGTCATCCAAGGTCGATCCGAGAGGGACCGTCATGACCCAGCACCACACCCCCGACGACGCCCTCCAGGCCGACCTGGAGGCCCTCGGAGAGCAGTTTGAAGCCGAGGAGCGCGAGGACCGTCGCGTCGACGCCGAGCGCCGTCGCAAGGGCCTCCCGGAGCCTGAGCGGGACATCAAGACTTACCCCGGTTTCGCGGACGGCGGAGCGACTCCCCGGAACTAGCGACCCACGACCCAAGCCTCTTCGAGAAGCAGAGTCGCAAGCGCGTACTCACACCGATCTCGGTCGATGTCGGGCACGAGGTGGGTGAGCCGGTCGAGGGCGGCATTGCTCGCCTCGAAGACAGCGGTGATGAGGGTCTGCTGACTGGTGTCTCTCTTCATGCGCCTGGACTGTAGCCAGGAGGAAGGACAATCCCAGCCGCTTCAAGGATTCCGGGATTGAGGCAGTCCCCTACGGCTGCTGGCCTAACCGTGAGGTCGGCGCGTCGAGCCCGAGCAGACCACCATCCTCCGGGGACAATGGATCATGCGGTTCACAGAGCAACACGAGGTCGAGCGGCCAGGAGACGCCGACTGGTTCGATCTCAACGTCGAGATGGACAGCCCGCTCTACGTGGACCCCTTCCTCCTCTTCGATGACCCCGACCCCTTCTGGAGCGCCGGGCACGACGAGATCATCGACTTCTTCGACGCTGTCCTGGACCTGCTGAAGAAGGCTGACGGCCAGCGCGAGTCGATGCACTGGAAGAAGGCAGAGAGGTTCCTCCAGTTCCCCGAGCCCAAGGAGTTCGCCCTTGGGCTCTCCATGGGCCACCCAGTGGGCGCGGGCATCGGCCCAGACCTCGCACGGGAGATGTGCGAGGAACTGGAGTTCTTCAGGGAGCGTGGTCGAGGCTCGGACGACCGGCTCCTCGGGATGATGGCCGTGATCGTGAACGGCCTCGGGGTGGACCGCATCAGCGACATGGTGTGCAACATCCTGAAGCAGCGCTTCCTCACCTACACCCAGCAGGTCTGCGAAGCACTCGGCATTCCCATGCAATCGCTGAGCCTCCCGAACGCCTCCTGGACCCGGCAGGGATGCCGCTGGCAGTCCTCCACGGTTGACCTTCCGGTGAGCCCCGTCTTCAGGGGCGGAGTGCTGCTGACGCCTCAGAGGTTCCTGAAGGAGATTCCTCGCGTCACTCCCGATGGCTTCTGGTCGTGGGCCGAGAAGAACGAGAACGAGACCCTCAGGTTCGACCTCAACTACGACCTGGCCGACTCGCTGGACCGGCGCGAGAAGGCTCGAAGGGGTCGCGAGTTAGCCCACCGCGCCCTCCACCTACTGGAGGACTACGTGGACGAATCCACGAGCGAGATCGCACCCTATGACGTGGATGGTGACCCCAAGGGACTCGTCCGCTGGGAAGAGGCGGGCAAGGAGATCGCCCACGCCAGTACACCTCCTGTCGCGCCAGAGACCCAGGAGGAGTTCGAGCCCTGGCTCCGAGGGCTGGCGGAGACCTTCAAAGGGGCCGTCGAAGACAACGGCCTGTGGCGGGCGCTGTGGGACGACGGCATCACCAAGCACCGGCCCGAGAACATCGCCCAGGTCATCGCCCGCTCCACGTGGATCGAGCACTGCCGTGCCCGTGACATCGACATCTCCCGCGAGGCAGACTGCGGGCGTGGCCCCGTCGACTTCAAGTTCGCACGCGGTTGGCAGATGCGAGGGCTGATCGAGGTCAAGCACATCTCCAGCACTCAGTTCGCCCATGGGGCCGAGACCCAACTCCCCATCTACCTGAAGGGAGAGAAGGCACCCTTCGGCATCTATCTCTGCATCGGCTACCGGGACAGAGACTTCGAGGAGGAGCGGTTGGGACTCGTCAAGAGCACCTGCGAAGCCATCACCGACCAGGGCAACACGCGGCTTGTGCCGGTGTTCGTGGACGCACGCCCCAAGAAGTCTGCGTCGAAGGCTTAGGAGCATGGCGTTTACCGAACGACGCGCAGTCGAGCGATTACGGGCCGCTTGGGCGGTAACGTCGTGGCAGTGAAGCAATGGCCATGGGAGGGAGCCGTCCAAGAGGTTTTCGCGGACGTGCTTCTGCATCACGGGTGGCAGATCGAGTCGCTCACCAACACGGCAATCAAGGCCCCTGGGATCGACGTTCTGGCGCACAAACAGGATCGCTCCCTTGGGGCCGAGGTCAAGGGATACCCCTCCACCGCCTACGAAGACCCTGCGCGAGCGGGCGAGACCAAGCGCAGCAGCCCCAGCGGGCAAGTGCGGAACTGGTACGCCAAGGGCGTGCTCGCTGCGCTGATGCTCCGCGAGGCCCAGCCCCGTCGGGAGTCACTCCTCGTCCTTCCCGACGAACCGCGCTATCGCGCTCTCTTCGCTGCAACACGGACGCCGCTAGCGGGTGCTGAGGTCCACGTCCTCCTGCTCCGCAACAACGGGGACATCTGCTGTGGGAGTTGGCATCCGTGACCACTACGGACTGGCCAGATTTCACGTGATCTCAGAGTGCCAGTTCGCATCGCCAACTCTGGCCACTTACATAGACGTGTTGACCAGTTTTGATGGGATCAGACAGCCTGCGGTGTGATCGTGCATGAGGTGCTGGTGAGTCGGCGCACCACGTACTGGTTGAGACTCAGATGCTCGGCGGCGGCTTCCATGGAAAGTGTGCGGTGCAGGCTTTCGCCTACCCGAAGATTGAACTTTCCGGAGTACGCCCGCTCCGAAAGCGGCCTAGGAACGATTTCCCCTGCGTCTTCCAGGTCGGCCACGGACTCAGCGACCAGATCCACCAGACCCTGCAAGGCGGAAGCCTGCGAGTCGGCGAGCCACGTCAGCGACGGGAACTCCGCGCAGGTTGCCACGAACTCCCCGTCTTCTGCCGACCACGTCACCCGGTAGGTGTACCGGGACGCGTCAACGTGCTGGATCGAGGACATCACTTCTCCTCCTTCTTGTCGATTGCAGCGAGGACTTGCCGCACTTGGTAAGGCTTGGCCCGCCCTTCGCTGTTCTGAATGTTCACGCGTGGGTCCCCCGGCCAAGGAGTCTTGAACACTGCATGTGAGCCACCCGATCGTCGAGCAGGTCCGAAGTAGTGTTCGCAGACCCTATGGAGATCGTCGTAGCGCACATTCCGCGGGTTCTTACGCATCGCAGCCACGATCCTGTCTACCGACGCCACATCATCATGGTACCGCCTGTAGTACCATTAGACAACAGGCTGGACCTAACGGTGACCGTCGGCGCCGACGAGCACGCCCATCGGCGTCGTAGACCAACAAGCCGTACGACATCATTGGCAACCCACACCTGTGTTGCCCTGATAGCGGGGCCGCTTTTCATCGCGGCGTAGGCGGCCCCCTCCCACTCCGCCTTGTAGCAGTGGTGTGCGCTGGCGGTCACTGCAGTGACGGCCATGATTCCCGACACGGCGACGGCCGTGAGGCCGATGCGCCGGTTCAGCTTGGACATGTCTTCCCTTTCCCCCAAGACGCCCGCTCAGGCGCTGGTGGCACCAGCCTTCAGGGAAAACTTGAACGTGCCAATACGCACAGGTACGTACTTGACCGTTCCAGCGACGGTTTGCCCGGCCCGTGTCTCAGCGGCCGAGCATGGCCTCGGCCACGCCGTCGATGTCCTGCGGCTCATCTGCCACGATCAGCCACTTGTCCTCCACCGGACGGCTGGGACGAGGAGCCCAGCTGTCCAGGTGGCGCCCACGCCGCTCCGGACCGTCGTACTCGACGAGCGGGAGTCAGCGCGCCCCAGCTTCGCCACTTTCCCCGTGGCTGCCCGCCTCCCTTGGGTAGCGTGGTGCATCTGCACCCGTGGGTGCCGAACAGAGAAGGAGCACGCTCATGTTCAACTACGAAGAGATCATCGAGGAACTCCCGATGGACCAGATCGCCCATCAGGTCGGAGAGCCCCGCTCCGAGGTCGAGAACGCCGTCCGCAACGCACTGCCCGCCCTGCTGATGGGGATGGGCGCCAACGCCCAGGACCCGGCCGGCGAGGCCTCCCTGGCCCGCGCGTTGCAGGACCACGACCCCGGACTCCTGCGTGGCGGCGTCGACCTCGCCAGTGTCGACACGGCCGACGGGGCCAAGATCAGCCACCACATCTTCGGCCGAAACGAACAGGCCGTGATCAACCAGCTGGGCGGCGTCGGCGGCGGCAGCGGCCTGATCCAGAAACTCATCCCGATCCTCGCACCCATCGTCATGTCATGGCTGGCCGGCAAGCTCATGGGCCGCGACGAGCGGCAGGGCGACGCCGGGCAGCGCTCCGGCGGCGGGCTGGGCGACATCCTCGGCCAGGTGCTCGGCGGCAACCGCGACGAGCCGGCGGCCCCGCCGTCGACCGAGCAGACCAACCCGCAGTTCCGGGCCCCCGAGCCGTCCAACCGGCCAGGCGCCCCCACCATGCCGTTCCCGGACGACAACGAGAACCCGCTCCCCCAGACCCAGCAGACCAACCAGCCGAGCGGCGGCGGGCTCGGGGGCGGCGTGCTCGGCCAGATCCTCGGTGGCCTGCTGGGAGGCGGCCGCCGCTGAACTGACGACCCCGGTTGCCCAAGACCGGTCCAAGCAGTGCGTCGGGACGCCAGGCCTCAGTAGCATCGCGGCAGTCGATCTCTCGGAGCCTGCATGCGATTCGGACGCGCCCTCACCACCCTCCTCCTGGCCCTGGCACTCCTGGGCACGCCATCACCGGCGCACCCGGCCACAGGAGTCCTCTCCCGGACGCTCGAGGTGCTGCCGACGGGCAACACGGTGGTGCTCGACGTGGGTACCGGTCGCGGTACGGGCATGGCGAGGGAGTCCGCGGGCATCGCCGTGGCCACCGGCGCAGTGGTGGAGGCGCGGGTGGCCAACGGGGTGGGCAGCGTCCAACTGCAACTGCTCACCGATGCCAGTCAGACGGACCGTTCCGTCGACGTGCCGGCCAGCGGTGCCTGGGTCCGGGTCGACGCCGCAGCAGACTCCGGCCTCTTCTTCCGGCTCAAGGACGCGCGGGTGTGGACCAGCGCGCCCGAGGTCGAGTTCCGTGTCGCGAGCGGCACGCACTACACGATGCCCGAGTACCGCCTCGGCGATGGGCACGCCCGGTTCATGACCCGCTGGGACCAGAGCGCCTCCCCGTTCGCCGTGATCGTCGACCAGAGCGTGTCCATCCTGGTGCCACGGGCGGACAAGGAGACGGTCAGGACCATGCAGGGCGGTCGCTTCGCCGACCTGGACGAGGTGATCGGCTTCTATCGCGACGTGATCGACACCTACGACCACTGGCTCAGCCTGAGCGCCGACGACCCGGCCCCCCGTCACCGACCCCTTGCCCATCGCTACTTCGTCCGCCCGGACCGCACCGGTGTCGGCGCTGCGTACTACGCGGGCGGCAACTTCCTGGGCCTCAACGGCGCCACCTCCCTCCCCTACATCCTCGGCAACGACCAGTGGTTGATCCTGCACGAGATCGGGCACGGCTACGACGGCTTCATGACCTCGGCCGTGACGGTGGGAGACCTCCAACTGGGTGAGGTCTGGAACAACATCTATGCCCACGCGTACGAATCACGGGTCATGTCCGTCAGCCGCGGTTGGCTCCACGGTGAGGACAAGGCCGGGGCCCAGGCTTCGTTCGACCAACAGCGACGACAGGCCGGCGGGGTACTCGACTTCAACCGGATCGACCACCGCGCCCGACTGGACGTCTTCGCCCGGATCACCGACCTGACGGGTACCGAGGGCCTACGCCAGTTCAACCGGCACCTGCGGGACCTCCACGTCGAAGGGGCGCAGCCGAGCACCATCCGCCGCGCCGATCTCGTCGCCCTCCACTGGGGGGCACCCAACGGGGTGAACCTCATCCCATGGCTGGAGAGCCACTCCGCGGCACTCAGCCCGGACGCTGCAGGTCGGCTCCTCGACCTGGCTCCGCTCACCATGGCGATGCCACTGCGCGACCTGCTGCCCGAGGCTGAGGCCACCTCCGCCGCCTCCGCCCTGGGGCTGTCCAGCGCCGGTGACCTGGCCACGACCGAGCAGCTGCGCCAACTCGGTCCCACCACCACTGCCCGAATCCGCGCGGAGGGCGCACCCGACGCCGTCGAGGGCAGACACGTGTCGCTGCACGACGGGCCGCAGCAGGTGGCCACCGCCCCCTTCATCGACGGCGTCGCCACCTTCACCGACCTGCCGATCGGCACCTACACGGTGCGTTACCCCCAGTCCCGCAGCACCGGTTTCGTCCCCGCCTCGGATTGGCTCCTCGCCGGCACCGCGACACCGGCCGACTCCACCGTCGCCTATGCCTCGGACGCCGACTTCACCGCGGTCGGCGACGTGGAGCTGCGCCTCCTCGGGCTGGCAGACGGTCTCTTCGCACAGGTCTCCTACGACCGGAGCGGGGCCCGGGTGACGCTGACCGATCCGATGACCTCCCGCCCCCACCCGTACTTCCCGGCGTCGTCGCACCCCGACGGCTACGCCGACGTGCGCGTCACGGACCCAGACGGGCAGGTCTCCCTGCAACGCTCCTTCCTCGGCGACGGGAAATCCGCCGGTCCGATCGAGACCGTCGTGCCAGCACCGGTCGGGACGAAACTGACGATCACGCACCAGGAGGCGGCGAGCCGATTGCGCCCGGTCTCGCCCACCACCGGCGGCCCTCGCGCCGACCTGGCACCCCTCGGCCGCACCACCACCTACGTGGTCACGCCCTTCGGCCTTGCCAGGGAGGGCGACACCGCCACGCCTGCGCACGCGCTCATCGCCGAGACCACCGCCGTCCTCGAAGCCGTGGCAGCAGATGCGGCCGACCACCCCGGCGGATGGCTCGCCCCCAGGGCGGCCGCGGCCCGGGCCGCCGTCGAACTCCTGCCAGCGGACGAGCGGGAAACACTGCTCACGCGGTTCGGGGATCTTCTGGACGCCGCGCTGACACCGGCTGGCGACCCCCTCCCCAGCAGCCCGCCGCCGTCGCCCGAGCCGTCGCCCTCCGCCTCACCGACGCCGACGCCCACCCCCACCCCCACGCCCACCCCGACGCCGACACCAACCGCACCGAAGTTCGTCCCGACGGCGCCGTACACCAAGGCGGGAGTGCACCACGTCAACGGCCGCACCTGGCAGACCTCGTGTGAGCCCTACTCGCGCACGGTGCGCTGCCGCACCGACATCTGGGCCACGGTGGTCGGCCTCGAGGACGGCCAGTTCGTCCGGACGCAGGGCTGGGCCTTCAACAACCTCACCTACCTGCCCTACATGACCGAGGACGCTTGGCGCGGCAACCCGTTGGCGGCCCACGACATGGACGGCTTCACGTCCGGCGGGCGGCAGTGGCGCACCGAATGCCACACACCGCAGACGGGTAGGGGTGCGTGCCGCAGCTACACCCTCACGACGGTGTACGCGGCCACCGCCGAACCCGCGGGCGGCTACTCCTTCAGCCAGTCCAACCAGTGGGTGTTCAACAACATCGTCCTGTTCGGGGGTCCGTCGTTGCGCTGAGCCCTACTCCTCGAACGGCGCCGGGTCTCCGGCCCCGACCCGGGCCACCTCCGGCGCGTCGCCGGTCATGTCGATCACGGTGGTGGGCTCGATGCCGCAATCGCCTGAGTCGATGACTGCGTCGACCTGGTGGTCGAGGAGTTCCTTGATGGCCCACCCGTCGGTCTGCGCCTCCTCGTGCCCCGGCAGGAGGAGGGTCGACGACAGCAGCGGTGCCCCGTAGGTGGCCAACAGGTCGAGCGTGGTGCGATGGTCCGGGATCCGCACGCCCACCGTCTTCTTCTTCGGGTGCATCATCATCTTCGGCACCTCGCGGGTGGCCTGCAGGATGAACGTGTAGGGCCCGGGCGTGGCCGACTTCACGGCACGGAAGACGCGGTTGTCCATCTGTACGTACTCGCCGAGCTTGGCGAACTCGTCCACGACGAGGGTGAAGTGATGCTTGTCGTCCAGGTCGCGGATGCGCCTGATGCGCTCGATGGCCTCTGCGTTCCCGAGGGCACAGCCAAGGGCGAAGCAGGAGTCCGTGGGATAGACGATCAGGCCGCCGTCGGCGAGGATCCGGGCCGCCTGAGCAAGTGCGCGTGGCTGCGGGTTGTCTGGATGCACATCGAAGTACTGAGCCATTGATACAGGCTACTCACGGGCCAGGAGCTCGTGGCTGATCCGGGCAACTTCCTGCGCGGACAGCGTGAGTTCCATCGCGGCCGCCGAATCCGCGATGGTCTCCGGCCGCGACGAGCCGGGGATGGGGATGATGTGCTCGTCGAGGGCCAACATCCACGACAGCAGCGCACGCTGGGGGCTCACGCCGTGGGCCTCCCCCACCTCCGCGAGCACCGGGTAGTTCTCCCCCACCCGCGACGCGGGGCCACCGGTGCCGCCCAGCGGGGAGAACGGCAGGAAGGCGATGTCCCGGGGCGAGCAGAAGTCGAGTTCCTGCTTGCTGGTGTGGTTGAACCGCGGCGAGAACTCGTTCTGCACGGCGGCCAGGTTGCCCTCGCCCAACACGTCGAGCGCGATGGCGATCTCCTCCACGTTGGCGTTGGAGATGCCGACCTCGGACACGAGCCCCTCGCGCTGGAACTGCGCGAACGCCTCGACCTCCGCGGCGTAGGTCATGGTGCGGTCTGGTCGGTGCAGGTAGTAGAGGTCGATCGACGAGACGCCGAGGTTCCCCAGCGAGGCCTCGAGGCGGCTGCGCAGGTAGTCTGCAGAGCCGTTGCGGCCCCACCGCTCGCCCTCGGCGCGGGTGATGCCGGCCTTCGTGGCGATCACGACGCCGGAGGTGTCGCCGTCGTAGCTGCGCAACGCCTCGGCGATCAGCTGCTCGTTGTGTCCCATGGCGTCCCACGACGGTGCGTAGATGTCGGCGGTGTCGATGAGCGTGATGCCGGCGTCGAGGGCCGCGTGCACCATGGTGATCCCCTGCTCCCTGGACGCGCCCTCGAACGAGGCAGGCATGCCGCCCAGGCCGATGGGGGAAACCGTGAACTGACCGATGCGTCGCTGCTGTGCTGTCATGGCACCGATGCTACTTGCCACGCAGTGGGTCGACGGGGGACGTGCGTTCAGCTGTCACCGAAATGGTGCCCGGCACGAAGGGCAGCGACACGTCGGCCAGCTCGACGGCGCACGTGACGGCGACGCTGACCTCCGCATGGGTGCCCAGTTCGCGGGCCACGCCGGCGGCATCGGCCACCACCGCCGTGGTGCGACACGCGACGTTGCGCTGCTCCAACGCGCTGCCGACGGCCGACTCCGCGGAGCTCTGTGCCACGGCGGCGCTGCGCTCCAACGAGGCCGCCCGAGCCCCGGCAGCAGCGGCCGCGCCCACGTGCTGGTCTGCCAGCGCCACCCTGGCCAGCGTCAGTAGCAGACCGATGAACAGCACCAGCGCAGGCAGGACGACGGCGGCCTCGACGGACACCGCCAGGCCCCTCTCCCCGCCCCTCACGACTGCGTCACCCGCTCCGTCGGCACCATGACGCTGCCGCTGACCTCACGCGGCCACACCACGACGACGGCCCGGCCGGTGACGGTGGCCGTCGTGTGGGCGGCCCCGCGCTCGACGGCGACGGCCACGCCGGTCATCGACCCGTTGGCCGCGGCCTCCAGCGCGGCGTGCCGCCCCTCCCCCGCCGTCGCCCCGTGGACTGCGGCGACGGAGGCGCCCTGCTGGGCCGCGGCGATCGCGGTGGCCTGCGCCCACGACACGAGCGCCCACTGCAGCAGGCCCAGGAACAGTGCCAGCCCCAAGGGGAACAGCAGGGTCGTCTGGATGGAGTTGCTGAGCCCGCGTTCGTCGCGCCTCGACTTCCTCATGGGGCCATCCTCGCAACGCTCAGGGTCATCGACCCCCTGGCCGGTCTTCCCTCCGCGTGCAATAGGCTGGCTCCTGACGCGCTACGCGTCGCATACTCACGAAAGGACACTCATGGTCAAGAAGGTAGCCATCCTCACGGCCGGCGGCTTCGCTCCCTGCCTTTCCTCGGCGATCGGCGGGCTCATCGAGCGCTACACCGAGGTCGCACCAGAGGTTGAGATCATTGCCTACCGCCACGGGTACCAGGGCCTCCTCCAGGGCGACTTCCTCGTCGTCGACGACGCCGTCCGCAAGAACGCACACCTGCTGCACAGGTTCGGCGGCTCCCCCGTCGGCAACTCGCGCGTCAAGCTCACCAACGCCAAGGACCTCGTCAAGCGTGGTCTGGTCGAGGAGGGCGCCAACCCGCTCCAGGTGGCCGCCGACCGCCTCGTGGCTGACGGCGTCGACGTCTTGCACACCATCGGTGGCGACGACACCAACACCACCGCCGCAGACCTCGCCGCCTACCTCGCCGAGCACGACTACGGCCTGACCGTCGTCGGCCTGCCGAAGACCATCGACAACGACGTCATCCCGATCCGCCAGTCGCTGGGCGCCTGGACGGCCGCAGAGCAGGGCTCGATCTTCGCCCAGAACGTGGTGGCCGAGCACAACTCCGGCTCGCGCATGCTGATCGTGCACGAGGTCATGGGCCGCCACTGCGGCTGGCTGACCGCGGCCACCGCACAGAAGTACCGCGAGTGGCTCGACACGCAGGAGTGGCTGCCGGAGATCGGCCTCTCCAAGCCGGCCTGGGACGTCCACGGCGTCTACGTGCCGGAGGGCGAGATCAACATCGCCAAGGAATCCGAGCGCCTCGGCAAGATCATGGACGAGGTCGGCAACGTGACGATCTTCCTGTCCGAGGGCGCCGGCCTCGACTCGATCGTCGCCGAGATGGAGGCCGCGGGCGAGGAGGTGCCCCGTGACCCCTTCGGCCACGTCCGCCTCAACGACGTCAACCCCGGCGCCTGGTTCGGCGACCAGTTCGCCAAGAAGCTGAACGCCGAGAAGGTGCTGATCCAGAAGTCCGGCTACTTCAGCCGTTCCGCAGCCGCCAACGACGCCGACCTGGCGCTGATCAAGCAGTGCACCGACCTCGCCGTCGACAAGGCGCTCGCCGGTGAGCCCGGCGTCATCGGCCACGACGAGGAGAACGGCGACGTGCTCAGCGCGATCGCCTTCGACCGCATCAAGGGCGGCAAGGCCTTCGACATCAACCAGGACTGGTACAAGGACATGCTGGCCGACATCGGCCAGGAGTTCCCCTCCCCGGCCCAGGCGCACTGACGAGGTACGCACATGTGACACCGGCCGCCCGTCTGGGCGGCCGGTGTCACGTTCCTCAGCGGCGGAACACGAGCTTGAGGAGGCCGACGATGAGCGCGCCGACCCCAAGGCCCGTGGCGGCGCCGACGCCGTAGCCGATCCCCAGGTTGGTCTTCATCCCGCGGGCGGCGACGTCCTGCCGGACGTAGGTGTCCGGGTCTGGTTCGGGGACGGCGGAGGTGGCACCCCGCAGGTCGTCGAGGCTGCGGGTCGCGGCCCAGCGCCGACTGGCGCGCTGCGAGGCCAGCAGTTCCTCGTCACCAGCGCGAGGTTCCACCTCGCCCGACAGTTCCGAATGCTCGTCGACGTACTTGCGGTCCCGCTCCGCCTGCCACACGTCGTCGGTGCCCACCCAGGCGGCCGTCATGAGGATGATGGTGGCCAGCAGGTTGAACACCAACATCATCACGATGATGGGGCCGAACACACCCACTGCCGCGTTGCCGCCGAACACGCCCATGATCAGTCCGGCCGCCGACTGGAGCACCGTCAGCAGGGTGGCACCGATGAGGGTGCCGATCAACCAGGCCCTGGGCCGGGCCGCCTTGCGCGGCAGCGCGATGAAGAGGAACGCGACCAGCAGCCAGCTCACCACGAACGTCAGGCCGATCGTGATCACGCGCCACAGGATGCCGATACCGGGAACGCCCTCCCAGCCGAGCCAGTCGATGATCTGCTGGCTGAGGCCATGCCCCACCTGGGACACGCCCACGCCCACGCCCAGCGCGAGGAGCAGGCCGAGGAAGATGCCGAGGTTGCCCAGGAGGTCGAGGAAGAAGTTCTTCTTCGCGGTGGCCTCGGAGAACTTGTCGGCCCACATGACCCGCACCGCGCGCTTCAGGTTGCCCGCCCAGTTCGAACCCGAGTAGGCCGCTGTGAGCAGACCGATGCCGAAGACGCCACGCCAGCCCGAGAGGGTCTCCTTGATGAACTCACCGATGTCCTTGGCGACGCCGTCCTCGCCCAGCTGGTCGACGATGGCGGTCTGCACCTGCTCCATCAGGTCGGGCCGCAGGACGGTGAGGGTGAGCCCCAGCATCGCGAAGGCGAACATGAGGATGGGGACCATCGACAGGACGGTGAAGTAGGTGACGGCGGCGGCGAACTGAGGGCCCAGTCTCTGGCCGTACCGCTCGTTGGCGGCCATGGCATGCGCCACGACAGGCTTGTTCGTGACCTTCTCGATCCAGTCCTTCATGCGTCGGACACTACCCGCCGACAACGGCAGGAGACAGACCCTTTGGGTCAGACGGCGCGCGAACGGCGGCGCGCGGCCAACTCGTCGTCGGGGTGGTCCTCCGCCGGCACATCGGCCGCGGTGCGCTCGCCGGGCAGCTCGGAGAGGGTGCCTTCAAGCTCACGCCAGACGCTGCTGACGGAGATCATGAACATGCCCTGGCCACCGCGCGACAGGTCGAACAGCTCGTTGGCAGAGGTGACCTCGTAGACGCTGAAGCCGTCGGAGACGAGGGTCAGTTCGGTCAGGTCGTCGACGCCGCGCTCGCGCAGGTGCTCGATGGCCAGGCGGATCTGCTGCAGCGAGATGCCGACGTCGAGGAACCGCTTCACCACCCGCAGGAGCAGGATGTCGCGGAAGGAGTACAGGCGCTGCGTGCCGGAGCCCTCGGCGTTGCGGATGGACGGGACGACCAGACCGGTGCGCGCCCAATAGTCGAGCTGGCGGTAGGTGATGCCGGCGACGCGGTGTGCGATGGGGCCGCGGTACCCGGTGTCGCTGGGCACGGGCGCGAAATCGCCGTCAAAGAGCACTTCCTGCAGCGCTGCCTTCTTGGTCACGATTCCTCGCTTTGCTCACCGTGCCGATGGGGGATCACCGACGACTCTCTGACGCTAACCCTCGACCCCGCTGGAGGTCAACGACACGCCCAACACCGGTGAGATTTACACCGATGTGGTTCGACCTCAACTTGAGGGTTTGCGGCGCGTCAGTGGTTGTTGTCCTCGTCGTCGAAATCCTCCGGCGTGACGCGGTCCAGGAACGCCCGGAACGCCTCCACCTCGTCGCTGGGGGCCGTGTCGACCTCCACCCCGACGTGGTCCATCAACGACCGCGTGCACTCGATGCGCCACCCCAGCCGGACCGCCACGGCGACCAGGTCGCTGGGCCGGGCGTCGATCTCGTGCCCTCCGGCGTGCAGCGTGGCTTGGTAGATGCCGTCGTCGACCGATTCGATCACGACGGTGCCCTCCCCCGGCTCCAGGAGTTGCAGGACGGCGCCGAGCAGGTCATGCGTCATGGGGCGTTCCGGTTGCTGGCCCTCGATCGCCACGGCGATGGCGGCGGCCTCCGGCGCCCCGATCCAGATGGGCAGGCAGCGAGTGCCCCCTTCCTCCTGCAGCAGGAGCACGGGCGGGTCCTCCGGGGAGATGATCCGGATGCCGAGCACTTCAAGGCCGATCATGGACACACAGTAGCTCAGTGGATCTGCCCGTGAAGCAGCGCGGCATGAGCCTGCAGCACGGATCTGTAGAGGTCTCGCACCACCTCGGGCGGCGGCCCCTGGCGGCGCCGGTACTGCTCGAGGATCTGTTCCACGAGGGCCGCCTCCATGGCGGCCGCCTGCTGGAGCACCCGCATCTGGCGGAGGTCGACGCCGTAGTCGGCGAGCTTCTTGGCGGACTGGGCCAGCGCCACCGCCTCCGGCCCGTAGAGCTGCGAGCCGCGGCGGGGCTGGATGATGCGCAGTCGCTCGAGTTGGATCAGGGCGGCCTCGCCCAGGCCGGATTCGGCGAGCACCTGGCGCCGAGCCATGAGCCCCGCGCCGCTGCCGCCACCGCGCTTGGCGCGCTGCCTGGGCTCCGAGGACTCCTCCGCCGGCTGTGGGTGGTGCACCGGGGGCTCCTCGCCCCGGTCGATGGCCTCGAGTTCCTCCCGGATGACCTTCAGGGGCAGGTAACGATCCCGCTGTGCCCGTAGGACGTACAGCAGTCTGTCCACGTCCTGTTGCGAGAAGCGCCGGTAGCCGGACGGTTGCTGCCGGTCCGGCGAGATCAGACCCTCTGCTTCGAGGTACCGCAGCTTGGACACGGAGATGTCGGGGAACTCCGGGCGGATCATCTCCAGGACGACGCCGATGGTGCGCGCCGCTCCCGACATCAGCTCAGTCCGGGCTCACTCAGCGAGATCGTGGCGCGGTACTTTCCGATCTGGATCTCGTCGCCTTCGCGCAGGACGGTGCGCCCGTCCAGCAGGGTGCGGTTGACGTAGGTGCCGTTGAGGCTACCGAGGTCCTCGAGGTACAGCTTGCCGCCGCTGCGCACGAACTTGGCGTGGTGGCGCGAGACCGTGATGTCGTCGAGGAAGATGTCCGACTCTGGGTGGCGGCCCACGTTGGTGATGTCGGAGTCGATCAGGAACCGGTTCGAGTTGCCCGGACCCCGGTTGACGATCAGCAGGGCATTGCCGGGGGCGAGGGTCTTTGCCGCCTCGCGCTCCTGGTCCGTCAGTGCCACGGATTCGGTGGGCTCCTCGGAGGCCACGGGGAACATCGTGGTGGTGTCACCGGTCGGGTCCGTCAGAGGCGCACCGCAATTGCTGCAGAACCTTGCCTCGGCCGGGCTGTCAGATCCACAAGTGCGGCACTTCATCGGAGTCACTTCCTCGTCTCAGCGGGGTGGGCTCAATCCCCTGTCTCTGGCCATGTCAAGGCTACCTGAGGAAACTTATCACCCACGGGCAAGCCTGTTAACGGGGGCGCGCGAACTGCGGCTCGGCAATTTCGACGACGGAGGCGACGTCCACCTCGTCGAGCTGCTCGATCTGGACCCGTCCACCGACGCGTTCGCCCTCGACCTCGCTGACCAGGCCACCGCGGAACCGTGCGCCCGCCTCCAGGGTGGCGGGATCGCCGATGGCGTCGATGACGTACGGTTCGGCCAGCGCCACACCGTCGGCAGTCACGGCGCCGTCCTGGTCCGTGGCGAAGTACGAGTTCATCACCAGCCGCACGGAGTCGTTGAGCTCGATCACCTCGGCGCCGGCGTCGCGGAGTTCCTCGACGGCGTTGAGGAGCAGTTCGGCCGACATGTTGTGGGAAGGGTCCTGGATCACGATGCGGATTCCCGGGCCGACGGCGGGCACGGTGCCCGCGATGATCCGCGCCTGCTCGAGCCGTCGGGCCGCCTCCTCGCGCGCCGCCTGGTCGCGGTCGGCTCCGCTCACCAACTCGGTACGGGCGCGTTCGAGTTCGCGGACCTGCTCCTCGAGCCGCCTCGTCTCGCCGGTCACGTTGTCGAGCAACTGGATGAGGTCGGCCTGCCGGACGTTGGAGAACTCGGGTTGCGTGGCCTGCGAGCGCAGCGTCATCACCACGATCAGCGCGGTGAGGAACAGCGCGACGCCCACGGCGAACTGGCCGCGGCTGGGGCGGAAGAAGTCGCGCAACAGGTTGCGGTCACCCGGGGTGGCCGCCCGCCGCGGCTCCAGTGCCTCATCCACACCCTCCGTGGGGGAATCCGTGGGCTCAGGCATGCAGGATCGCCCTCCGGATGGCGGCGGCATTGGTGAAGATGCGGATGCCGAGGACGACCACGACGCCGGTCGACAGTTGCGAGCCGACACCGATCTGGTCGCCGACGAAGACGATGAGGCCGGCGATCACCACGTTCGAGAGGAACGAGACGAGGAACACCCGGTCCGAGAAGATGCCCTCCAGGTAGGCGCGCGTGGCGCCGAGGATGGCGTCGAAGGCCGCCACGATCGCGATGGGCAGGTACGGCGCCAGCACCGGCGGCAGGGTGGGCTGCAGGACGACGCCGAGCACGACGCCTGCGATGAGTCCGAGGATGGCGAACATCTGCTGCTCCTACTTCTGTTTCGCGTGCCGAACGGTCATGCCCGGGTCTGCCGGGAGGACCAGGTCGTCGTCGGCCCGGGTGATCGTCATGGAGAGCCCGTAGTTCTGGGTGATGAGGTGCCACCACGCGGCGGCGGTGGTCTCGTTGAACCTGGCCTGGAGCGTATCAGGGTTGCCGATGACCTCCACCCGGTAGGGCGGGCTGAGCGACACGTAGTCGACGGTGATCGCGGCGCCGGCGCTGCGGATGGGGGTCAGCACCGACAGGCGCCGCCCGTTGATGGCGATCGCCTCGGCGCCGGCCTGGCGCAACCCGTTGACGAGCCGGCTGAGGTCGCCGTCGAGCACCATGCCCTGCGCCGACGTCGCATCGTCCGCGTCGTCGACCGTGACGACGATCCCCGGCCCCGTCACCGCCGACGCGCCGGAGACG
This sequence comes from Tessaracoccus lubricantis, assembly GCF_039544535.1. Classification (NCBI taxonomy): domain Bacteria; kingdom Bacillati; phylum Actinomycetota; class Actinomycetes; order Propionibacteriales; family Propionibacteriaceae; genus Tessaracoccus; species Tessaracoccus lubricantis. Next base: position 27,523 of record NZ_BAABLV010000035.1, on the reverse strand, counting down.
CGGTCCAGGAGGAGCAGGAGTTCGCGTTCGGCGGGATCACCGAGCGCCCTGGCACCGAGCTGGCTGACCTCGTCCTCCAGTTCCGACGCGGTGTCACCCAGCGCCGACTGCCGTTCGCGGGCGGCGGTCACCCGGTCGAGGAGTTCCTGGCGCTGCTCGGCCGCACTGCTGGTGCCGGTGGTGGTCTGGAGCACGGCGATCGTCAGCAGGACGGCGAGGAGCAGCACCACCACCATCAGGCGCCCGGGCTGGTGCCGGGGCGCGGTGGTCGAGCGGTACTCGGGTTCGAGCGCTTCGGCCTGCAGGTCGTTCAGCAGGCTCATGCTGGCGTCGGGGCGACGCCTCACCGCGGTGCCCTTCCCAGACGCACCGTCTCACGCACGTAGAAGAAGCCGGCCGTCCAGTAGGCGACGGCACCCAGCCAGCCGAACACCCAGCCGGCCCAGTGCGCCCAGCGCCAGTCGAGCGACGAGTCGGCCCCGAGCAGGATCAACGGGAACGCCAGCAGCAGCAGGAGCGTGCCGGCCTTGCCCACCCAGTTGACAGGCAGCGCCACCATGCCGTGGCGCTTGAGGGCGGGCACGAGGAGGGCCAGCATCACGTCGCGGGCGACGAGGATGATGACGAAGTACAGCGGCACGATGTCGCGCACGAGCAGCGAGACGACGGCCGCGATGATGTAGAGCCGGTCGGCGACGGGGTCGAGCTTGGCGCCCAGGGGGCTGCGCTGCTTGAGGCGGCGGGCGAGGAAGCCGTCGACCCAGTCGGTGGCGCCGAACCCCGCGAGCAGCGTGACGGCTGCCACGTCGTGGCCACTGATGATCAGCCAGGTGAAGAGCGGCACCCCGAGCAGGCGGATGAAACTCAGCACGTTCGGCAGCGTGAGCACGGCGTCGGTGTCGAACTCCTGAGGAGGAACCAGCGATGCTTGCACAATCCTCAGCCTAGCCCGTATGCCGCCTCCACCTGCGGACCGACGACGTCCCAGCCATATCTGCTCGCCAACCGCCAGGCGCAGCCCGGATCGACCGGCTCCGCGAGGCGGGCCCTGACGCGGGTGGCGGCGGTGGCCACGTCGTCGACGGGGAAGAACGACGCGACCCGCTCGTCGGTGCCCACGGCGCGGAAGGCAGCCAGGTCGCTCGCGACGACGGCGCAGCCGTGCGCCAGGGCCTCGACGAGGACCATGCCGAAGGACTCGCCGTAGCGGTTGGGGGCCACCAGGACGCCGGCCCGCGCCAGCCACTGGTTGCGGTCCTCGTCACTGAGGACGCCCACTTCCCGTACGTGCGCCGCTCCCCCACGGCCGGGCCCGACGGCGACGAAGTCGGCCTCCGGCACCTGCTGCGCCAGCGCCGCGAAGGTCCGGTAGCCCTTGCGGGGCTCGTCGAGCCGGCCCAGGAACAGGACCAGCCGGGCGTCGCGCGGGCCTGCCGGCGCCGCGGGCGGCACAGCCACGGCGTTGGGGATCACCGCCGGCACCAACCCCGTCACGGCGACGGCGGTCCGGCAAGCCGCCTCGGACACCGCGATGCTGGTGCGCAGCGGCAGTAGCGAGGCCCGGAGGCGTAGCGGGGCAGTGAAGAGGCCCGGCCGGAAGTGCGCGTGGTGCGTCACGACGAGTCGCCCTCGGGCTGCGCGAGCGGCCGCGAAGGCGATCCCCGGGGTGAGGGGTTCGTGGACGTGGACGACGTCGGCGTCCGCAATGGCCGTCAGCGTCCTGCGGGCCTGCGCCGGGAGGACGGCCAGTTGCGCCACCGAGCCGTTGAACGGGACCCCCACCGCCGGCCCCACCAGCTGCGTCCCGTCGCCGGGCACCCCGGTGCCCGGCGCCACCACGAAGGCATCGTGGCCCCGGTCCCGAAGCCAGCTGGCCAACCCCAGCACGTGCGTGGCCACCCCGCCCGGCCGGTCCAGCGAGTACGGGCACACCAGCGCGATGGCTGCGGTCACACGAACACCCTGCGCAGCATCAACCAACTCTCCGGATGCCGGCGCACCGCGTCGGCGAACACCGCGACGGCGCCCGTCATGAGCTCCTCCGCGGTGCTTCCGGTGAGCGGCTCGGACACCTGCAGCCGGAGGTGCTCGCCGTCGAAGTGCGTGGTGGCCACCCGAAGGTCGGCACCTGTCCGGCGCGCAAGCAGCGCAGGGCCGGCCGGTACCCCGATGCGGGCGTCGGCGCCCGGCCAGGGCACCCTGACACCGCGCGCGCTCAGGTCGCGGTCGGCAAGCAGGCAGACCAGGCGATGTGCGGCCACGTCCTCCGCCAGGGTCCGCATGAGGTCGGGCCGGTCCACCGGGTGGATGGTCATGCCCATGCCCGCACGCGCCTTCGAGAAGCGCTCGTAGACGCCGTTGGGCAGCCGTTCGGCGACGCTGACCACCTTGATGCCCACCCGAGCGCACCAGGCGCCGGCCAGGTCCCAGGAGCCCATGTGCGGGAGGGCCAGCACCAGGCCGGGCCCCGCCAGCGACTCCTTCAGCTTGCCCTCGTCAGCGGCCGATATCCTCGCCACGCGCAGCACGTCAGCGTCACTCCACCCGGCCAGGCTGAGCGACCACAGGGCATTGCGGAACCAGTTCTCGAGCAGCCTGCGGCGCTGGCCCTTCGTCGGGCGGCGCCCGGTGGCGCGCTCGACGGTCTCGGCCCACGCGTCGACGGCGGGCAGCCGCCCCAGCGAGACCAGCGGGGCGGCCACTCGGGCCAGGGCGTCGCCGACACGGCGGGGCAACCGTCGCCCCACCGCCCAGACGAGCCCGGTGAGGTCCACGTCAGCTGTGCCAGGCCTCGGCGAGCAGGCGCCGGGCATCGCCCAACAGTTGCGGCACGGCCCGGGTCTGGCCGATGACCGGCATGAAGTTCATGTCGCCCTTCCAGCGCGGTACGACGTGCTGGTGCAGGTGCATCGCGATGCCGGCGCCGGCGACGTCGCCCTGGTTCATGCCGAGGTTGAACCCGTGGGGGTGCGACACGGCACGCAGCACGCGCATCGCCTGCCGCGTCAGCTCTGCAACCTCGCGTGACTCGTCGGCGGTGAGGTCGGTGTAGTCGGCCACGTGCCGGTACGGGCACACGAGGAGGTGGCCCGGCGAATACGGGAACAGGTTCATCACGACGTAGGCGTGCTCGCCGCGCGCGACGACCAGGCCCTCCTCGTCCGAGCGCGTCGGCGACGTGCAGAACGGGCAGTCGTGCCCGCCGGTGGGCTTGCCCTCACCCTTGATGTAGACCATCCGGTGGGGCGTCCAGAGCCGCTGGAACGCGTCCGGTACGCCCGGCAGCGTGCCAGCGGCCTCGAAGTCGTCCACGCTCACTCGCCGACGGTGGGCGACTCGTTGGAGCGCGAGGCGATGAAGTCGACGATGGTGGCCACCGCGTCGTCGACGCTCACGCCGTTGCGCTGCGAACCGTCACGGAACCGGAACGACACCGTGCCGCCGTCGCGGTCCTCGGCGCCGGCGATGAGGATGAACGGCGCCTTGCCCTGGGTGGCGTTGCGGATCTTCTTGCCGAAGCGGTCGTCGGAGGTGTCGAAGTCCACCCGCACCCCCTTGGCGCGGAGCTGGGCGACGACGCCGCCGAGGTAGTCGTCGAACTCCGACGCGACCGGGATCGCCGTGACCTGGACCGGCGACAGCCAGGCCGGGAACGCGCCCGCGTAGTGCTCGATCAGCACGCCCATGAACCGCTCGATGGAGCCGAACTTGGCCGAGTGGATCATCACCGGCTGCTGGTGCGAGCCGTCAGAGGCGGTGTAGTGCAGGTTGAAGCGCTCGGGCTGGTTGAAGTCGTACTGGATGGTCGACATCTGCCAGGTGCGGCCGATGGCGTCCTTGGCCTGGATGGAGATCTTCGGGCCGTAGTAGGCGGCGCCACCCGGGTCTGCGACGACGGGCAGGCCCGACTCGTGCGCGATGCCCTCGAGGATGGCGGTGGCCTCGGCCCACTGCTCGTCGGAGCCGATGAACTTGTCCTTCTTCTTGCCGTCCTCGTCGCGGGTCGACACCTCGAGCGCGACGTCGGTGAGGCCGAAGTCGGTGAGCAGCGACAGCACGAACTTCAGCAGGTGGCGCACCTCGTCGGGTGCCTGCTCCTTGGTGCAGTAGCTGTGCGAGTCGTCCTGCGTGATCGACCGGACGCGGGTGAGCCCCTGCACGACGCCCGAGGCCTCGTCGCGGTAGACGGTGCCGAACTCGAAGAACCGCAGCGGCAGGTCGCGGTAGGAACGGCCCCGCGACGAGAAGATGAGGTTGTGCATGGGGCAGTTCATCGCCTTGAGCCGGTACGCGGTGCCGCCCTTGACGACGTTGCCCTGCTCGTCGCGCTCCGCGTCCTCCAGGATGGGCGGGAACATGCCGTCGGCGTAGTACGGCAGGTGCCCGGAGGTGTAGAACAGGTCCTCCTTGGCGATGTGCGGGGTGCCGACGTAGTCAAAGGCCTCCTCGATGTGGCGCGCGCGGACGTAGTCCTCCATCTCGCGCTTGATCACGCCGCCGCGGGGGTGGAACAGCGGCAGGCCGGAGCCCACCACCTCGTGGAAGCTGAACAGGTCGAGTTCGGTGCCGAGCTTGCGGTGGTCGCGCTTGGCGGCCTCCTCCAGACGCGTCTTGTACGCCTGGAGCTCGTCCTTCGACGGCCACGCGGTGCCGTAGACGCGCTGCAGGCCGGCGTTGCGCTGGTCGCCGCGCCAGTAGGCGGCCGAAGTGCGGGTCAGCGCCCAGCCGTTGCCCAGGTAGCCGGTGTGCGGGACGTGGGGGCCGCGGCAGAGGTCCTTCCACGCCACGGAACCGTCGCGGTTGACGTTGTCGTAGATGGTCAGCTCCCCGCCGCCGACCTCCACGGACGACCCGTCGTCGTCCGAGGCGCTGCCCTTGTCCTGGATGAGCTCGAGCTTGAACGGCTCGTCGGCCAGCTCCGCCCGGGCCTCCTCGTCGGTCACGACGCGGCGCAAGAAACGCTGGCGCGACTTGATGATCTGGCCCATCCTCTTCTCGATGGACTTGAGGTCCTCCGGGGTGAGGGGGGCCACCTGGAAGTCGTAGTAGAAGCCGTCGGTGATGGGAGGGCCGATGCCCAGCTTGGCGTCGGCGTGCAGTTCCTGCAGCGCCTGGGCGGTGACGTGGCCGCAGGAGTGCCGCAGGATCGACAGGCCCTCGGGGCTGTCGATGGTGATGGGCTCGACGACGTCGCCGTCGACCAGTTCGCGCTGCAGGTCCTGCGCCTCACCGCCCACCCGCATCGCCACGACGGTGCGGTCCTCCCCGTAGAGATCGAGCCCCGTGGTCGTCGTGGTCAGCTCCACCTGCTCCGCCTTGTCGTTGCGGTGGACGGTGATGACGCCACTCATGGGGCACTCCTTCGGGTGTGGTCGGTTGTCTGACGGACCCCATTGTGCCGCGTGCGGCTCATGGGTGGTAGTCGGGTCCCATCACCGCCGCGCTGTCCGGATGGCGCCGATGGATGCGACGATGACGCACGTCATCGCCACCCACTCCGGCCAGGCGAGCCACTCGCCGAGCACCAGCCAGGCGAACAGGGCGGCCGCGGCGGGTTCCAGGCTCATCAGGATCGAGAACGTCGCCGCCTTCAGGGTGCGCCGGGCCTGCAGCTCCATCGCATAGGGGATGACGGTGCTGAGCAGCGCGACGGCCGCCATGACGCCGAGCACCGTGAGGTCGCCGAACGCGCCGTCGGCGAGCAGCGCACCGGGCACGGCGAGCGCGGCGGCGCCGACGAGGCTGCCGACCGTGAGGCCGCTCATGCCGTCCCACCGCCTGCCGACCGGGCCGGCGAGCGCGATGTAACCGGCCCACAGCGCCCCGGCGGCCAGCGCGAGCGCCATGCCGAGGGGATCGACGACGGTGGGCCCGGCCCCGAGGAGCACCACACCGGCGGCCGCGAGCGAGACCCAGATGACGTCGAGGAGACGGCGGGATCCGATGACCGCCAGCGCGAGCGGGCCGACGAACTCGAGCGTGACCGCCAGGCCGATGGGGATGCGCTGGAAGCTGAGGTAGATGAGCGCGTTCATGCCGGAGAGGCACAGCCCGTAGGCCAAGACGACGAGCCAGTCGCGGCCCGTGCGCCCCTTCAGGGACGGTCGCGCGAAGCCGAGGAAGATCAGGGCGCCGATCGCGGCCCTGAGGAACGCCAGCGTGACCGGGTGTGCCGAGTCGAAGATGGACTTCGCGATGGCGGCGCCGAACTGGACGGACGCGATCGCGATGAGGACGAGGACGACAGGGCGCGGCACGGCCCGAACTCTACGCGCTGACGCCGAAGCGTCCTCAGTGCTGCTCGCCCCACGCCTGCAGGTCCCAGGAACGCAGCCTGCGCAGCAGCGTCTGCTTCTTCGACAGGTGCGCCTGCATCCGCTGCAGCACGTCGTGCAGGAAGCGGATGGCCTCCACGATGTGGGGCCCCTTGTTGAGCATCACGCACTCGGCGCGCATGCTCATGGCCGCGTCGGTCACCTCCGCCCTCGTGGCGAGCCCCTTCTTCGCCAACGACTCCAACACCTGCGTGGCCCAGATCACGGGGATGTGCGCAGCTTCGCAGAGCCACAGGATCTCCTCCTGCACCTCCGCGAGCCTCTCGAACCCGGCTTCGACGGCCAGGTCGCCGCGCGCGATCATCACGCCCACCTCGCGCCACCGCATCGCTTCCAGGAGCAGTTGGGGCAGGTTACGGAACGCCTCGACGGTCTCGATCTTCAACACGACGGCCAGGTCGTCACGGCCCAGCGCCGTCACCCGGTCGAACAGTTCCGCCACGTCGCCCTCGTCGCGGACGAAGGAGTAGTTGACCAGGTCGGCGTGCTCCACGATGAACGGCAAGGCCGCGCGGTCCTCGTCGGTCAGCGCCGGAATCCCCAGGTGCGTGTCCGGCAGGTTGATGCCCTTCTCCGGACGCAGCTTCACCCCGTCGGCCCCTGCGGAGGTCACCTCGATCTCGAGGCGGTCGGGAAACACTGCGGTGATGACCCCGCTGATGCGCCCGTCGTCGAAGGAGATCCGCTGCCCCGCGGCCGCGTCGTCGAAGACCTGCCCCAGCGTGCAGCCGATCCTGTGCGGGCCACCGGGCACGGGTACGCCGGGCTCCAACGATCGGGTCAACACGATCTGCTCGCGCACGCGAACGACGTGGAAGCCGGCACGGGCGGGCAGCTCCGCCACGGTACCGGCGTCTCCCCCGCCGTCGGGCAGCAGGCGCAGCCCCGGCCGGAAGTAGGCCGTGCGGCGCAGCTCTGCGACGACCCGGGCCGGGCCTTCGTCCTCCGCGAGGATGTCGGTGACCAGTAGCTTCCGCTTCGGACCGCGCCCGTCGGTGAAGCGCAACACCTCCCCCACCTCGCGCTCGGCCAGCCAGGCCGCGTCGGTGACCGGCACCTGGTGACCGGGGCCGGACTCGTCGGCGACGTGCGCCGCGGCCAGCACCACCGTCGCAGGGTCGACGACATGGCCCGACTCGTCGCGGTGCGGCCGCACCTTCAGGACCTGCGCGCCGGAGTGGATGGGCCCCGTGCGGAGCTTGGGCCCGGCCAGGTCCATCGCGACGAGGCAGCCGCCACCGGCGGCCGTGCGCAGGTGGCCGATCATCGCCGCCCACTCGTCGGGCCCGTCGTGCGCGCAGTTGATCCGCGCGATGTCCATCCCCGCCTCGACCATCCTGCGCACCAGGCCTGCATCAGTGGCGGCCTCTGAGGGGAACGTCACCATGATGCGCGGGGCGCGGTCCTCCGTCTGGCTGCCGAGCAGTTCGACGGCGTTGCGGCCCAGCCTGGCAGGGCCCAGCGGCATGTCCGTGGCCCATGAGCGGTCGTCCTCCGCCGTCGTCTCCTCGACGCCCGCCATCAGGTCCAGGGCGCGCAACAGCGTCTCCAGCGTGGGCATGACGCGGGACTCGAGGCGCCCGAGGGACGACAGCCCCAGTTCGGCCAGGTCGGCCTGCAGGTCACGGACGTCGCGACCACGCAACCAGACGTAGTGCACCAGGTTGACGGCGCTCAGCCGGTGTTCCGGCCGCACGGCAGACAGGTGTGGTGCGAACTCCTCCTCGGCTGCGGTGGCGCCGTCGATCAGTTTCCGCACGCGGACGCGCAGCGCAGCAGCCTGTTGTGACATCGTCGGCGTCGCCACTGAACTGTCCTCCTCGGAAGGTTCAGCCCATTGTCCCATGCACCTCGATGCCACGGGCGCCCGCGCGGAGCATCTCCAGGGTGCCGTAGCGGCGCTCGGCATGCGGAAGGCTCACCTCGCGCAGGTACTCGGCGATCTCGCGGGGGCCTGAGTGCTCGAAGTGGGCGATGAGGCTGCGCAGGTCGTCCGGGTGGCGGTTCTGGCTCATCTTGGCCTTCGCCTCGATCCGCTCGATCTCCAGTTCGACGCCGACGATCGCCCGGGACATCAGGTCCAGCTTCTCCTCACCCACCGCCTCGAGCACCTCGTGGCCCTCCATGCGCTCCGTGAGCGCGCGGGCGGCGCGCAGTGCGCCTTCCGGGGTGGCGTCGATCCGCACCGTCCCCCAGGCGTGGATGGTCACGTAGTCCCACGTGGGCACGCTCGGCAATTCGTCGTTGGTGGCATACCAGTGCGGCGAGATGTAGGCGTCCGTGATGTCCAGGATCGCCATGGCGCGCCCGGTGACCGGGGTGAGGACCTGCGGGTTGTTCCTGACCAGGTGCGTGACCAGGACCTTGGCGTCTCTCCTCACCTCGCAGTGCATCGGCACGAACGTGGCGAGCGGGCCGTCGTCGTGGACGGTGACGAGGTTGCCGGGGCGCGCGCCGGTCAGCAGCTGCTCGAGGCGCTCGTCGGGAAGGCGGAAGTGTTCTGGCACGTGCACGAGGCCACCCTAGGCCAGCCGCCTGGCGGACAGGGGCGGGGGCCGACTCTGGGCAGACCGGGTCCTTCGGGCATCATGGGCCACGGAAGGAAGATACGTGCTGACAATTCTCTGGACCATCGGCGTGGCCGCCGAGGGAATGACGGGTGCGCTCGCGGCTGGCCGGGAGCGGATGGACCTCTTCGGCGTGATCATGGTGGCGTTCGTCACGGCCCTGGGCGGCGGTTCGATCCGTGACATCCTGTTCGGCCACTACCCGCTCACCTGGGTCCGCGACCCGGAGTACGTCCTGCTGGTGGTGCTGGCCGCCGTCGTGACCATCTCGGTGGCCGGGATCATGAAGTACTTCCGTCAGCTCTTCCTCGTGCTCGACGGCCTGGGCCTGGTGGTGTTCTCCATCCTCGGCGCGCAGCTGGCGCTGGAGATGGAGTTGGGCATCATCATCGCGGTCGTCGGCGGAGTGGTCACCGGCGTGGCGGGCGGCATCCTGCGCGACCTGTTCTGCGACCGCATCCCGCTCGTGTTCCGCGAGGAACTCTATGCCTCGGTCTCCGTGGTGGCGGTGCTGCTGTTCGTCGGATTGCTCAGGATCGGCGTCGCGGAGAACGCCGCCGTCGCACTGACGCTGGTGATCGGCTTCGCGCTGCGCATGCTCGCCATCCGTTATCGGTGGCGTCTCCCCGTGTTCGACTACCAGGATTCGTTCGTCGACAGCCGCAAGGCGCTGCGGAGCCTGGTGCAGGGGTTGCGGAAGCTGCGGCTGCTCGGCAGGCGCCCGGCCCTCGAGGAGTGAACCTCAGCGCCTGAGCCCTGCAGCCACCTCCGGGTGGGCCTTGGCGATGACATCGAGGTCACCCACGACGATCAGCCGGTCAGTCGCGCGTGACAGGCCCACGTAGATCCGCTCCTTGAAGCGCTCCATGCTGCCGTCCTCGTTGACGCACAGCACGACGGCGCGGCGCTCCAGCCCCTTGAACCCCAACACGTGTCCGTAGAACATGTCGCCGCCCCAGAACGTCGCCCAGTAGCCGGCCTGCCCGAGCAGTTCCTGCTGGTTGGCCTGCTCCGGGTGTCGCCTGCCGGTGGTCAGCAGCGCGATGTGCCCGGGCTCCCAGCCTTCGTCGAGCAGGGCCTCGACGTGGTCGTCTGCGACCTCGACGGCCTCCTCCGGCGCGGCCTGGACGTGCACCACCTCCGGCCCGTCGCCGCCGTTGAGCCACATCCGTCCCGGGGCCAGGGGCTTGAACACCTGGGCGATCTGGCGGGTGTTGCGCAGGTTGTGGTCCAACACCAGGGGCACCAGCGGCACGGGAGGCTTGCCGAACCGTTCGAAGAGGGCCTGGTTCTCGTCGGAGTAGACGAACAGGCCGCCCTCCTCCTCATCGGACAACGCAGCCAGCAGCGGCCGCCACCAGGACTCGGCGAAGTCCTGGCCCTCGTCGACGACGATGGAGTCGAAACGCTCGTTGGGCGGCAGTTGGGCGGCCTTCTCCAACATCAGGCGGGGCAGTTCCTCCTCCCAGAAGCGGGGGTCGTCGCGCGAGCCGGAGTCGATGCCCCACGCATTGGCCAACCCCTCGAAGCTGCCGACGAACACCGGCTTCGCGTTGTACTTCCACGAGGCCGTCTCCCGCTTGAAGTACCCGGCCAGACCCAGGGAATAGCACAGCAGCGCCACCCGTTCCCTGGGTCGGCCCAAGCGCCCGGCGCTCAGCTGGTGCGCCTGCGTGAGTGCCAGGACGGTCTTCCCGCTGCCCGCTCCCCCGCGCACCTCGACCCTCCTGAGTTCGCGCGTGACGCGGAGGATGAGGTCCTGCTCCCGCGTCAGCCGGTCCGCCCGCTCGAGCCGCTCGTCGGACTCGTCCACGACGGTGGCCACGGCCTCCGTGCCGCGGGCCGTGAGGATCTCGGCGATCAGTTCGCAGTCGTCGACGGTGGGTGGCCGGTAGGTGTCGAAGCTGAGGGGGATGTCGGTCAGGCGTCCGGCGAGCCGGGGCATGTCGGTCTTGTCGTGCAGCATCCACCGCGGTGCATCCGGCAGGTGGAAGCCGGCGGGGAACGAAGTGAACGGCGTGACGACCGCATGCGCGGTCAGCACCCTGCCGCGGGAGCTGTCGGCCCAGCGGCGGTCGCTCTCGACGAAGTCGCGGATGGCGTACCGGGCCGCACGTGCCTGCTCAACCGGGTCCATGTGCGTGGCCACGCCGCGGCGCGTGATCGTCCAGCCACCGTCGGAGAATCCCGTGCCGGCGCCCTTGACCTCGACGACCACCGCCCCGATGTCGGGCATCAGCACGAGCAGGTCGACCTCGTGGTCCTTCGCCAGTGTCGTCAGCCGCACGTTGGCGATGAGGATGTCCTCGTCGCGGAGGCCGTCGCGCAACGTCTCCCACACGACTCGCTCCGAATCGGTGGTGAACGAAGGGTCGGCCGGGATCAGTCGCGGTGCCATGGCGACACCCTAGCGAGCTACTTCTGGGCGGGCCCCCCGAACATCACGATGTTGTTGAACACCCACTGGTTCGACTGGCTGAACGTGTATCCGCCGCCGCTGGCGGCGGTGGCCGCGTACACCGTCGTCATGGTGTAGCTACGGCATGCACCACGCCCCGTCTGCGCGGTGTCGCACTCGGTGCGCCACTGGCGGCCCCCGGACGAGAACCCGTTCATGTTGTGCACCGCCAGAGGGTTGCTGCCCCACGACGCGCGAGTCATGTACGGCAGGTAGGTGAGGTTGTTGAACGCCCACCCGTCACGCCGCACGAACCGGCCGTTGTCCATCGCCACCGTCGTCGCCCGGATGTCGGTACGGCACCGTTCCGTCCGGGAATACGGCTCACACACCGTCTTCCACTCACGCCCATTGATCGTGTGGGTGCCGGGCAAGGTGTACGGCGCGGTGCGGACGTACTTCGAGCTGGCCACCTTCGTGCTCCATTCGATGACGCTGCTGCCGCAGACCCCAACGGAAGCCCGCACCGTACCGGACGCGGAACCATCCGCATCGACCTGGCCGATCAACGTGTACGCCGTGGAGACGGTCTCCCACCGGATCTCGAAGGGCCGACCCACGGTGATGGGTGTCAGCTGCAGGCCGGAGAACTCACTGGTGCCGGACCCGTGATAACCGCCGCCAGCGACGCACGCCCAGAAGTACTCACCCACGAGGTTGCTGATGCGCCCCGCGGCATCCACGTCGAACGCAATCGGACGCGTCGTCCTGCTCTCCAGCACCCGGCTGCTGGCCTGGGTCTGAACGCCGGTGCCCGTGTACTTGCCCGCTGTGGGAGGCGTGCCCTGCTTGTCCGGCACGACGTCGAGCTTCACGGACCTCACCCCCGCCGGGTGGGTCGCGCTGATGGTGTAGGACGCAGCCGAGAGTCGCTCGGTCAGCGAGTAGTCCGCAAACCCGATGGAGTTCGTCGAGACGGTGTCGACGACCCGTCCGTTCAGCGCGATGTCCACCGACGCCCTCGACGGCCAGTCACGCAGGGTGAATGTCACGGGCGAGGCCGCCAATTCCGAGACCTTCACGACGCGGCGGTTGGCGAAGAACACCGGGTCATGGTCTGCGGGATCGAAGACGGCGGAGTCTGCCAGTACCCGTAGCACCGCCGACGTCCGGTTGGCGCCCGAGGTGAGGACCACCTCCGTGGTGCCGACGGGCAGCGAGGCTGTCAAGTGGAACTCGATCTCCCCGGCGGCGCTCGCCGCGGCCTGACCGGCGACTCTGCCTCCGATCGTGACCGTCACGGTGCTGCCTGCCGCGAATCCGGCTCCGACGCCCGTGACGCCGGACCGCGCGATCTCCCACTGCGAGGCCTGGCTCGGTGTCAATGCCAGGGACGCGGCCAGGACTTTCGCCGTCCCGCTTCCGTCCGCTGAACGCTCCGTGAAGGTGATCGCGTGCGCGGTCGGCCTCATCCGCATGGGCCGGGATGAGGCCGACCAGCAGCGTGGTGCAGGCCAGCGCGAGGGCGGCCGATACGCGTCCATCGGCTGCCCCAAGTCAGTGTCGTGTGCATGTGTGCCCCCAAGATCAAACTGGCTGAGCGACCACCCTCTCCCATGAGGGGGTCATCTCGCCGAAGGGCGGGGGGTGATGCGTGGGAAATGAAAAAACCCCTCACCAGGAGGGGTTTTTTCATGTTGGTGGGCGATGCCAGGTTTGAACTGGCGACCTCTTCCGTGTCAAGGAAGCGCGCTACCACTGCGCCAACCGCCCGAGGTGGAGACGGGATTTGAACCCGTGTACACGGATTTGCAGTCCGTTGCCTCGCCTCTCGGCCACTCCACCGGGTGGAGGTTTACCCTCCCCGTATGGGTCTGGGAGAGACCTTAATCTCCGAGCGGACGACGAGATTCGAACTCGCGACCCTCACCTTGGCAAGGTGATGCTCTACCAACTGAGCCACGTCCGCCTTGCGTTTCCCGCTGCTTGCCTTTCGGCCTGCTGCGTTCGGCGCGTAGAGAACATTAGACCATGCTTTCCGCAAAGTGCAAATCGGGGGCTCTGTGAGCGTGAATCGCGCTCACAGGCACTCCCGCAGCCATTCGGAGACGACGCGCGAGATCCGGTCCCCATCCTTGTTGAGGGTGTGTGTCCCCTGCACGACGACTACCGTGCGCCCCTCGCCCTCCTCCGGAAGGCCGAACGGATCCCTCTCCCCCTGCACGACCAGAACCGGCAACCGCACCCCGTAGAGCTCCGGCCCGCGGTCGGCGCCCTTGGGCGAGACCAACGGGAACGCGAGGCACAGCACGGCGTCCGCGCCGACCTCCACCGCAGACCGGCACGCGACCCTGCCCCCGAAGGACCTGCCGCCGGCGACCAACACACCGTCGGCGAACCGCTCCCTCAGGTGCTGCACCACCTCGACCCAGGCCTGCGCAGCAGCCGCGATGGGCGGCGGGACGCGCCGGCCGGCCACCCGGTACGGCTGCTCGACGAGCGCCACGGCCATGCCCGAGTCAAGGCCGGCATCCCTGGCGGCCCGCAGATCCGGGGAGTCCACTCCCCCACCCGCGCCGTGACCCAGCACCAGAAGGCCGGCCGACGCCTCATCCAGCTGGACGTGCACGCGGGCCATGCCCTTGCTGGTTGGCACGTCGAGAACCTCAGTTCGCATTCTCGTTTCCGATCCGCTAGAGTTTTTCTTCGCTAGGGCGATTGGCGCAGTGGTAGCGCGCTTCGTTCACACCGAAGAGGTCGGCGGTTCGAAACCGCCATCGCCCACTCTAGTAGGGCTTCCGTTGGCGGAGCTGCCCTGCGGGGCCCCGAAGGAATGAGGCGATGACAGCACCGGCAATCGTTCTCGTGGCCGACGGCCCCGATGACGATGCCGTGAACTCGTCCCTCGCAGCAATCCGCGACGACCTGCGCGCAGCGCGTCCCGATCTCCGCATCTTCCTGGGCCGGGTTGGCGGCCCTGAGCCGAGCCTGGAGGGCGTGGTCGCAGCGCTGGTCGAGGACGCCGTCGGGGAGGCCGTGCTCGTCCCGCTTGACCTCGTTTCTGCGGCAGACCACCGACCCGAACTCGACACGTTCCACCGCTCCCCCGACATCCATCTGGCCGTCAGCCGCCCCGTCGGCCCCGCCAGCGAACTGCTCAACATCCTCGACGAGCGGGTCCGCGAGGCGCTGCACCGTGGTGGTGCCCTCGAGATCGACGGGCTGATCCTGGCCGCCCCGGCCGGTGGTGACGTCCGGGGTTCATCCCTGCTCGCCCGCCGGGCACGGCAGTGGGCGGCGCACCACCGCATCCCGGTGCAACTCGCCGTGGAGGAGGGCAGCGGCCGCGCCACCGCCTCTGCCGTCGCGTCGCTGCGCGCCCAGGGCCGCCGCCACATCGCGGTGGGCAGCGTGTACCTCACGCCCACGCCTGACTACCAGGTGCACGCCCACGCCGCGCTGCGGGCCGGCGCCATCGCCGTCACCGCCCCGATCGGCCCCACGCCACACCTGAGGCAGCTCATCCTGGCGCGCTACGCGTTCGGGGCCATGGAGTTGCTGGATGGTACGCCCACCCAGCTCTCCGCGGAGGTCCTCGAGGGCGAGGAGTCCTGACCGGGCTTGTCACGGCGGATTAAGATCATCCACATGACAGACCAGTACGTCCCGAAGCTGATCAAGCCGGATTCGGAGTGGCGCGAGCAGCTCAGCCAGATGGAGTACCACGTGCTCCGGCAGTCCGGCACTGAGCGTCCCTTCACCGGTGAATACACCGACACCGAGGACGAGGGCGTCTACGAGTGCAGGGGCTGCGGCGCCGAACTGTTCCGCAGCCATGAGAAGTTCCATTCACACTGTGGCTGGCCCAGCTTCTTCGCCCCGCTGGCAGAAGACCGGGTGCGCTACATCGAGGACCGGTCGCTGCCCGGCCGCCCCCGCGTCGAGGTGCGCTGCGCCAACTGCGACGGCCACCTCGGCCACGTGTTCGAGGGCGAGGGCTACGAGACCCCCACCGACCTGCGGTACTGCATCAACTCGGTGGCGCTGAACCTGCGCCGCTCCTGAGGGGCGGTCGGCGCGCCACCCACGAATCCGGGGCCGCCGCGCTTAGAGTGGCTCCGTGCCCGCGAATGTCACCAGCCTCACGCCCGAGCCGTTCGCCCGGGCCCTCCAGGAGTTGACGGAGATGCGGTGGCGAACGGGAATCTCTGCAGACGAGATCGGGTCGCCCCAGCGCATCGCCCCGCATTCCGTGGCGATCGCCGCTGAACTCGTGCTGGACGACGAGCCGTTGGCCACGGGCCGCCTGATCCTCCTCCACGATCCGGCTGGCAACGACGCCTGGGGCGGTACGTTCCGGCTCGTGACCTACGTCCGCGCGGAGGTGGACCTCGAGATGGTCACAGATCCCCTGCTGCCCGACGTGGCCTGGTCCTGGTTCACCGAAGCCCTCGAGAGCCACGGGTGCGACGCGTCCGCGCTGGCCGGCACGGTGACAGCCTCCTACGGGCGGGGTTTCGGCGAGATGGACCACGACCCTGACCGGGCAGAGGTCGAACTGCGCTCCTCCTGGACCCCACTCCTCGACCCCACGCACCCCCTCACCCCGCACCTCGCGGCCTGGCAGGACCTGCTGGGCCAGGTGGCGGGCCAACCACCGTTGCCGCCCGGCGTCGCCAGCCTGCCGGTGGGCCGCATCTCATGACGTTCGTGAACCACAGCCGGGAGCCACTCCGGCCCGTCGTCGACACCCCCGAACTCCTGACCCAGTGCCTCGGTTCGCTGCGCGCAGGCCGCGGCCCCGTCGCGTTCGACACCGAACGCGCCCACGGCCACAGGTACTGGGCGAAGGCCTACCTGCTGCAGATCAGGCGCGAGGGTTCGGGCACCTGGCTCATCGACCCCGTCGCGTTCGAGGACGGCGGGGAGCGGGCAGACCTCGCCAGCCTCGTCGAGGTCTGTGGCACGGCCACGTGGATCGTGCATGCCGCCACGCAGGACCTCCCCTGCATGCAGGAGATCAACATCATCCCGCCGCGGATCTTCGACACGGAGCTCGCGGCACGGTTGCTCGCCAAGCCCGGCGCCTCCCTGGGCGCGCTGCTCGAGGCCGAACTCGGGATCAAGCTGCGGAAGGCCCACTCAGCCGACAACTGGTCGCGGCGGCCGCTGCCGGAGTCGTGGCTGATCTACGCCGCGCTCGACGTCGACTACCTCATCGAGTTGTCCTCGGTGCTGGCCACGCACCTGGTGCTGGCGGGGCGCGCCGAGTGGTCGGCGCAGGAGAACGACGACATGCTGGCGCGCCACAGCCAGCCCCCGGTGCCGCGTGAGGACCCGTGGCGGCGCCTCAGCGGGCTCACGAACCTGCGCACCCCGCTGCAGTACGCCGTCGCCCGGGAACTGTGGCTCGCCCGCGACGACGTGGCCCGCCGTCGTGACCGGCCGCCCAGCTGGATCCTGCACGACTCGGCGATCCTCGCGGTCGCCGCGCTGGCCCGAGACGAGGTGCCGTCCGAGAGGCAGGTCACCGGCCTCGCCGGCTTCGCCTCACAGCCCGGGCAGCGGTACGTGCGCCACTGGCTGGCCGCGCTCGACCGGGTACGGGCAATGTCGCCGTCCAGCTACCCGGCCAAGCGGCTGCGTGCCACGGGCGTGCCACATCCCCGTTCATGGGACAAGGTCAACCCGGAGGCCGCTGCCCGCTGGGCGGCGGTCCGGCCCGTGGTCGATGAACTGGCCTGCGACCTGGGCGGGCTGCAGCCCAGCCTGATCGCCCCGCCTGCCGTGCTGCAGGAGGCGCTGTTCAACCATGCAGAGGTGCCCCATGAACTCCTGGTGGAGTTGGGTGCGCGGCCATGGCAGGCCGACTTCCTCGCCCCGGCGATCGCGGAGGCCCTCGGTCAGGACTGAGCGTCCTCCACGACGCCCTCACGTGCCTCGACCGCCAGGAGGTCGCCCAGCACGGCCATCGCGGTGGCGGCGGCAGTGAGCCCGATGCGCTCCAACACCTCGTCGCGCGAACCGTGCGTGAGGAAGGCCTTGGGGATACCGAAGTTGCGTACCTTGACCGGCGCATCCGCAATGGCCAACTGGGCCGCGAGCCGTTGCCCGATGCCGCCGTCGACGAGGTTGTCCTCCATCGTGACGACGAGGTCGTAGCCGCTGACGAGGGCCACGAGGTCGGGGCTGATGGGCAGCGCCCACAACGGGTCCACGACCGCTGCAGCCACGCCCTGGTCATCGAGGCGCTCCGCCAGGTCGAGGGCCGCGCCCACGAACTGCCCGTAGCCCACGATGAGCACCTTGGCACCCTCGGGCCGGCTGAGCACGTCCACGCGGTTGAGGCCCTCGCCGACGTGCGCGATCTCCGGCATCTCGTCTGGCAGCCGCTCCTTCGAGTAGCGCACCACGGTGACCGCATCGTCCACCTCGACGGCACGGTCCAGCGCTGCCACGAGTCGGGACTGGTCGCGCGGAGCGGCCAATTGCAGACCTGGGACGATGCCCAGGAGCGTCATGTCCCACATGCCGTTGTGGCTGGGGCCGTCCGTGCCGGTGACGCCGGCCCGGTCGAGCACCAGCGTGATGCCGGCCTTGTGGAGGGCGGCGTCCATCAGCACCTGGTCGAATGCCCGGTTGAGGAACGTGGCATACAGGGCGACGACGGGATGCAGGCCGGTACGGGCCATGCCGGCGGCGGAGACGACGGCGTGCTGCTCGGCGATGCCGACGTCGAAGATGCGATCCGGGAAGGCTGCCGCGAAGCGGCCCAGGCCCGTGGGGTTCAACATGGCGGCCGTGATCGCCACGAGGTCCGGACGTCGTTGGCCCAGCTGGACGATGGCCTCGGCGAAGGCATCGGTCCACGTGGCCTGCACCGTCGCCGAGAGCGGCTCACCCGTGAACTCGTTGATCTTGCCCACGGCGTGGAAGCGGTCCTCCTCGTGCTCCTCCGCCGCCTGGAAACCGCGGCCCTTGCGGGTGACGCAGTGCACGATCACCGGGCCACCGAACTGGCGGGCCTGCTCCAGGTGGTTGGTGAGCGCAGTGATGTCGTGGCCGTCGATGGGGCCTGTGTACTTGATGCCGATGTCGGAGAACATCGTCTGCGGGGCCAGGACGTCCTTCACGCCGGTCTTGAAGCCGTGCATGAGGTCGTAGACCGGGCGGCCGAAGACGGGCACGCGCGTGACGGTGCGCTTGATGATGCTCAGCGTCTTCTCATAGCGGTGGTCGGTGCGGAGCCCCGCGAGGTGGTTCGCGAGGCCGCCGACCGTGGGCGTGTAGGAGCGGCCGTTGTCATTGACGATGATCACCAGACGCAGGTCCTCGGCGTCAGCGATGTTGTTCAGGGCCTCCCACGCCATGCCGCCGGTGAGCGCTCCGTCGCCGACGACCGCCACCACGGTGCGGTCCTCGCCGCGGAGCCTGAAGCCCTTGGCCAGCCCCTCGGCCCAGGACAGGGCCGACGAGGCGTGCGAGTTGCGCACCCAGTCGTGCTCCGACTCATCGGGCTCCGGGTACCCGGAGATGCCGCCCTGCTGGCGGAGGGTGTCGAAGCGGTCTGCTCGTCCGGTGAGGATCTTGTGCACGTAGCTCTGGTGGCCGGTGTCGAAGATGATGGGGTCTGAGGGAGAGTCGAAGACCTTGTGGATGGCGATGGTCAGTTCGACGACGCCGAGATTCGGGCCCAGATGACCCCCGGTGCGGCTGACCTTGGTGATGAGGAAGCGCCGGATCTCCTCAGCCAGCTGCACCAGTTGTTTCCTTGACAGCGCCCGCAGATCGCGGGGTCTGCGCACCGAATCCAACAGAGACATGCCGTCAATAGTAGGCCCTAACCCCCGATTGGCAGGACCAACGTGCTGCCCGCCTCACAACCGCGGGGTGAACCGGACGTCCCTCAGCGCCTGTTCAACGAGCTCGACTCCCCTTGCCACCCGCACCAGACGGGCCTCCTCCTGCTGCAGCACTGCGGCCGCCTGGTCCACCGTGCCCGTGTCGACCACGCCCGCCAACGAGGTACGCACGCCCGCCAACCCGCTGCGGGTGGCGACCAGTTGCGACGCCACGAACTCCCGCGCCATGCGGGCAAGCACGACGGGGTGGCGCCGCAGCACCTGGTACCCGCGGTACTCCGACGGACAGCAGTCCAGCAGGAACGCCTCCGCCGTCTTCAGCCAGCCGTTGGAGCCCGGTGGGCGGACGGCTCCCGGCCAACCCGGTGGGACGTAGACCCGGATGACTTCATCTTCATCGAACATACCCACTATTGAAACGCACGACACCCACAAAATCGAGTGGGGGCCCGCCTGGGGTCGTCCGCGAACGGGTCACCCGCGGTCAGTGGCCACCTCGCGCTCGCTGGGCTCTGCGGTGCCGGTGAGCAGCCCCACCACCACCGACGCCACGATGCCGACCAACACGAAACGCTTCATCGATGCGAACATTCATCCTCCGATCAGTCACGCCCCATGACAACGGCCCCGGGTGACGTGATGCCCACCGACACGTGAACCGCGGATGTAGATCGGGTGACGTCTCGGCGATCGGAAACGCCAACCGGGCCGGCTCACGTGAGGGAACCGGCCCGGTTTCGCGCTGTGGTCAGGCCTTGGCCAGGTTGCGCAGCACGTACTGCAGGATGCCGCCGTGCTGGAAGTAGCTGCGCTCTCCGGGGGTGTCGATGCGGACGACCGCGTCGAAGGCCGTCTCCTTGCCGTCAGGCGCCACCGCGGTGACCTTGACGGTCTTCGGCGTCACGCCGTCGTTGAGCTGCGTGATGCCCTCGAAGGAGAAGGTCTCCTCACCGGTGAGGCCCAGCGACTCAGCGCTCTCCCCGGCCGGGAACTGCAGCGGCAGCACGCCCATGCCGATGAGGTTCGAGCGGTGGATGCGCTCGTAGCTCTCCGCGATGACGACCTTCACGCCCAGGAGCGCGGTGCCCTTGGCGGCCCAGTCACGCGAGGAACCCGAACCGTACTCCTTGCCCGTCAGCACGACGAGCGGGGTGCCCTGCTCGGCGTAGTTGACGGCCGCATCGTAGACGCTGGTCACCGGCCCGTCGGGCTGGGTGAAGTCGCGGGTGAAGCCGCCCTCGGTGCCCGGCGCGATCTGGTTGCGCAGGCGGATGTTGGCGAACGTGCCGCGGATCATGACCTCGTGGTTGCCACGACGGGAACCGTAGGAGTTGAAGTCGCGACGCTCGACGCCGTTGGCCGTCAGGTACTGGCCCGCCGGCGAATCCGCCTTGATGGAACCGGCCGGTGAGATGTGGTCCGTCGTGACCGAATCGCCCAGCTTCAGCAGCACGCGCGCACCCGTGACGTCCTCGATGGGCGCCGGCTCGGCCGGCATGCCCTCGAAGTACGGGGGCTTGCGCACGTAGGTGGACTCGCCGTCCCACTCGAAGGTGTCCCCGTCGGGCGTGGGCAGCGAGCGCCAGCGGTCGTCGCCGCTGAACACGTCGGCGTAGCGGGAGGTGAACATCTCGGCGCTGATCGAGCCGGAGATGACCTCCTCGATCTCGGCCTGCGTGGGCCAGATGTCGGCCATGAACACGTCGTTGCCGTCCTTGTCCTGGCCGAGCGGCTCGTTGAACAGGTCGATGTCCATGGTGCCCGCGAGGGCGTAGACGATGACCAGCATGGGGCTGGCCAGGTAGTTCATCTTCACGTCGGGGTTGATGCGGCCCTCGAAGTTGCGGTTGCCCGAGAGGACGGCGGACACGGCCAGGTCGTGCTCGTTGATGGCCTCCGACACCTCGGTGATGAGCGGGCCGGAGTTGCCGATGCAGGTGACGCAGCCGTAGCCGACGAGGTTGAAGCCGATGGCGTCGAGGTACTGGGTCAGGCCGGCCTTCTCGTAGTAGTCGGTCACGACCTGCGAGCCCGGGGCCAGCGACGTCTTCACCCACGGCTTGCGGGTGAGCCCCTTCTCGACGGCCTTCTTCGCCACCAGGGCGGCGCCGATCATGACGCTCGGGTTGGAGGTGTTCGTGCAGGAGGTGATCGAGGCGATGGTCACGGCGCCATGGTCGAGGTCGAAGCTCGAGCCGTCGGCGAGGGTGACGGGCACCTTCTTCACGACGCGGTCCGGCGAGGCGCCGTCGCCGGCCCCGTGCGGCGCGGGAGAGTTGTCGGTCTCCCCGGGCGTGGGCTCGGTCGGGTCGGAGGCGACCATCGTGTCGTTGACGGCCTTGTCGTAGCCGCCGTAGTCAGCCTCGGGCTCGCCGGCGTAGGCCACGAGCTCCTGGTGGAAGGCCGTCTTCGACTGGTCGAGGCGGATGCGGTCCTGCGGACGGCGCGGGCCGGCGATCGACGGGACGACGGCGGACAGGTCCAGCTCGATGTACTCGGAGTAGACCGGCTCGACCGAGGGGTCGTGCCACAGGCCCTGCGCCTTGGCGTAGGCCTCGACGAGCGCGATCTGCTCCTCGTCGCGGCCGGTGAGGCGCATGTAGTCGGTGGTCTTGGAGTCGATCGGGAACACGGCGATGGTGGAGCCGTACTCGGGGCTCATGTTGCCGATGGTGGCGCGGTTGGCGAGCGGCACCTCGGCGACGCCGTCGCCGTAGAACTCGACGAACTTGCCCACGACCTTGTGCTCGCGCAGCATCTCGGTGATGGTCAGGACGAGGTCCGTGGCGGTGGTGCCCTCGTTGAGCTTGCCGGTGAGCTTGAAGCCGACGACGCGCGGGATGAGCATGGAGACCGGCTGGCCCAGCATGGCCGCCTCGGCCTCGATGCCGCCCACGCCCCAGCCGACGACGCCCAGGCCGTTGACCATGGTGGTGTGCGAGTCGGTGCCCACACAGGTGTCGGGGTAGGCCTGCAGCACACCGTCGACGGTGCGCGGGAACACCACGCGCGCCAGGTGCTCGATGTTGACCTGGTGCACGATGCCGGTGCCCGGCGGGACGACCTTGAAGTTGTCGAACGCGGTCTGGCCCCAGCGCAGGAACTGGTACCGCTCGCGGTTGCGCTGGTATTCGATGTCGGTGTTGATCTGGAACGCGTCGTTGGTGCCGAAGACGTCGGCGATGACGGAGTGGTCGATGACCATCTCGGCCGGCGAGAGCGGGTTGACCTTCGACGCGTCGCCGCCGAGGCCGACGACGGCCTCACGCATCGTGGCAAGGTCGACGACGCAGGGGACGCCGGTGAAGTCCTGCATGATCACGCGGGCCGGCGTGAACTGGATCTCGTGGTCCGGCTCGGCGTTGGGGTCCCAGTTGCCGAGGAACTCGATGTCCTCCTTGGTGATGTTGGCACCGTCCTCGGTGCGCAGCAGGTTCTCCAGGAGGACCTTGAGGCTGAAGGGCAACTTCTCGGAGCCCGGCACGGAGTCGAGCCGGAAGATCTCGTACGAGGTGCCGTTGACGTCGAGGCTCGCCTTCGCCCCGAAACTGTTGACGCTCATCCTTCTCCTTAAGCTTGGCTGACGCCAGATTATCTTGACATCAAGATACCGCACAAGTCTTCAACGCGCGGCGACGTCGCCGTCTCACGCCATCCTAGGGGCTGGGTGCCGTCTACGAGGCGGGGTGGAGGATCGCCACGCATTCGATGTGGTGGGTCATGGGGAACAGGTCGAAACCCCTGATCGAGACGGGCTCGTACCCCGCCTCCGCAAAGGTCCGCAGATCCCTGGCCAGCGCAGCGGGGTCGCAGGCGACGTAGGCGATCGCGCGGGGTTCCCTGGCCGCGACGGCCCGCACGACGGCGGCTCCGGCGCCCTTGCGCGGCGGGTCGAGGACGATGAGGTCTGCCCAACTCGGCATCTTCCGGTCAGCCCGCTCGACGGGCAGCGCCAGGAATTCGCCCTCGGGCACGTTGTGCCGGGCGAGCTCGACGGCGCCGCGCCCCGCCTCCACGCCCAGCACCATGCAACCGGCGCCGGCGAGCGCCCCCGCGAAGAGCCCGACACCGCAGTAGAGGTCCATGGCCCGCTCCCCCGGCTCCGGCCGGAGCCCGTCGAGCACCGCCCGGGTGAGGGTTTCGGCCGCGGCCGGATGGACCTGCCAGAAGCCGGTGGCCGCGACGGCGTAGGTGCGGCCGAGGACGTGCTGCCGGACCGGGTCCGGGCCCGTGACCCGACGACCGCTGGTCAGCGTGACGCCGCCATCGGCGACGGTCACCTCGAGGTCGACGCCCGGTTCAGCGGCGGCCTCGAGCTCGGCGACGGTGGGCCCCGGCGCCGCGATCAGGCAGCCCTGCTCGGGCAGCGCGACGATGTCGTGCGATCGACGGGCCCTCAGGCCGACCGTGCCATCGTCGTCGACGGCGTACCGCACGCGCGTGCGCCAGTCGAGCAGCCCGCCGGGCACCGCTTCGACCTCACCCTCCCAGGCGATGCCGGCCAGGCGCTGCAGCTGTTCGGCGACCACGGCGGTCTTGAGTTGGAGCTGCGTGGCGGCGTCGGCGTGCTGCCAGTCGCACCCTCCGCAGCGGCGCGCGATGGGGCATGGCTCCACCACCCGGCCAGGTGCGGCCTTGAGCACCTCCGTCACCCAGCCACGGTCGAAGCGTGCGCCGCGGTCGGTGATCTCGACGCGAACCATCTCACCCGGAAGGCCCCCGGTGGTGAAGACCACCTTGCCGTCCAGCCGCCCCACGACATAGCCGCCATGCGCCACCCGCTCCAACACCATCTCGGCGTTCATCGGCGGATCCTGGGCTCAGAGGCGCGGCGCGTGATGTCCCTGCGCCGGCCCGAACTGCGCAGTTGGTAGGGCACGGAGGTCACCATGACGCCCTGCATGAAGTGCAGCCTGGTCCGGATCAACAGCGCGGTCTGGTTGTGGAGCACCTGCTCCCACCAGTGGCCCACGACGTATTCCGGGATGTAGACGCTCACCACGTCGCGTGGGTTCTCCGTGCGCAGGTCGCTGACGTAGCGGATGAAGGGGCCGGTGATCTCGCGGTACGGGGAGGCGATGACCTTCAGCGGGACGCCGAAATCCTCCTCCTCCCACTCGTCCAGAATCTGCTCGACCTCGTCGTCGTCGATGGCGACGGTGACCGCCGTCAACGTGGTGGGGCGGGTGGCGCGGGCGAACGCGATGGCCTTGGCCGTGGGCAGGTTGACACGCTGGACGAGGATGACGCCCCGCACCCGGCTGGGGAGCGCGCGGTCCGACTCCGGGGTCAGCCGCAACTCGCGGGCCACCGCCCGGTAGTGGTTCGAGATGCCCAGCATGACGACGAAGATCAGCCCCATCGCCACGAGGGCCAGGTAGGCACCGTGCGTGAACTTGGAGATCAGGACCACCACCAGCACGACGCCGGTCAGCATCGCGCCGATGAAGTTGACCACGCGGCTGCGTTGCATCTGCCGCTTCTCGGCCGGGTCGTGCTCGGTGCGCAACTTCGTGGTCCAGTGCCGCACCATGCCCCACTGGCCGAGGGTGAAGGAGATGAACACGCCCACGACGTAGAGCTGGATCAGGGCCGTGACCGAGGCGTTGAACGCGAGCACCAGCACGATCGCGCCCAGCGAGAGCATCACGATGCCGTTGGAGTAGGCCAGCCGGTCGCCCCGGGAGTGCAGCTGCCGCGGGAGGTAGCCGTCCTTGGCGAGGATCGAGGCCAGCGAGGGGAACCCGTTGAACGCGGTGTTGGCGGCCAGGAACAGGATCAGCATGGTGGCGGTGACCATGATGTAGAAGCCCGGCTGGAACCAGTCCATGAACACCACACGGGCCAGCTGACCGGTCACGGTGGTGGCAGCGCTGTGGATGGTGTTGCCCGCCTGGTCGACGTAGTGCGTGCCGGTGAGCTCGTCGATGAGGTGCACCTTGGTGAGGTTGGCCAGCGCGATGATGCCCACCAGCATCGTGATGGCCATGAGCCCGAGCATCGCGAGGACGGTGGCCGCGTTGCGGCTCTTCGGGGGCCGGAACGACGGGACGCCGTTGCTGATGGCCTCCACGCCGGTCAGCGCCGCGCAACCGGAGGAGAAGGCCCGCGCGAGGATGGCGATCAGCGCCCAGCCCGCCAGGTCGTCGGCGCCGTCGGGGCGGACCACGATGAGGTCGGCGGTCTCTGAGCGGAGGTCCTGCCCCAGCAGGAAGATGCGCAACAGCCCGATGCCGATCATCGTCAACATCGAGAACATGAACACATAGGTGGGCACGGCGAACGCGCTACCGGACTCGCGCACGCCGCGCAGGTTCATCAGCGTGAGGAAGACGATCACGCCGACCGCCGTCCAGGCCTCATACCCCTGGAGGAAGGGCGCCATGGCCTTGGCGTTGATCACGCCGGCCGACACCGACACCGCCACGGTCAGCACGTAGTCGACCATCAGCGCCGACGCCACCGTGAGGCCCGCATGGCGGCCCAGGTTCTCGCGGGCCACCTCGTAGTCACCGCCGCCGCTCGGATACGCGTGGACGGTCTGCCGGTACGAGGCGACGACGACCGCCACCACGATGGCCACCATGACGCCGATCTCCCACGAGAACAGGAATCCGGCCATGCCTGCCAGCGACAAGGTGATGAGGATCTCGTCCGGTGCATAGGCCACCGAACTGAGCGCGTCGGACGCGTACACGGGAAGCGCGATGCGCTTGGGCAGCAACGTCTCGCCCATCTGGGCGTTGGCCAGACGGCGGCCCACCACCATGCGCTTGAGCGCGGAGATCACGTTCACAACGCTCAACGTAGACCTGTTGCCCTCAAATGTCACCGCCGCCTGGTGCTATGTTCGGATCACACTGGGCAGGGGTCCCAGCCTGCGGAGGAGACAAGGGTGCACATCGTCATCATGGGCTGCGGCCGTGTGGGGGCCATGCTCGCCACAGGCCTCGAGAAGCGCGGCCACAGCGTCGGCGTCATCGACCAGAACCCCGAGGCGTTCCGCAGGCTCGGCAACGAGTTCAAGGGCCTCACCGTGGAGGGCATCGGATTCGACCGCGAAGTGCTGGAGGCAGCTGGCATCCGCCGCGCCGACGCGTTCGCAGCCGTCAGTTCCGGTGACAACTCCAACATCCTCTCCGCCCGCGTGGTGCGCGAGAACTACCATGTCGACAACGTCGTGGCCCGCATCTACGACCAGGGCCGTGCGGAGGTCTTCGAGAGGCTGGGCATCCCCACCGTCGCGACGGTGAAGTGGACCGTGACGCAGATGCTGCGGCGCCTCCTCCCCTCGGGCAGCCAACCGGTGTGGTCTGACCCCACCGGCGACGCCCGCCTGATGCAGGTCCACGTGCACAACGGCTGGGTCGGGCGCCGCATCAGCGAGTTGTCGGCGGCAGCGGATGCGCCCATCCCCTTCGTGCTGCGCGTGGGCCGCGGCATCGTGCCGGACCGCGACACGATCTACCAGGATGGCGACCTCATCTACGTCGCCTGCTACACCGAACGGGTGGACGAACTCGAAACGCTGTTCGCCGCCGCGCCGGGCCGGAACTAGGAGAGCCAGATGCGTGTCGCCATCGCAGGAGCCGGCAACGTCGGCCGCTCCATCGCCCGAGAACTGATCGCCAACGGTCACCAGGTGCTGCTGATCGAGAAGGACCGCTCCGCCATCCACCGTGGTGCGGTGCCCGGTGCCATGTGGCTGGAGGCCGACGCCTGTGAGCTCAGCTCGCTCGAGGAGGCCGAGCTCGACCGGTACGACGTGGCGATCGCCGCGACGGGAGATGACAAGGCCAATCTCGTGCACTCGCTGCTGGCCAAGACGGAGTTCGGCGTGCCGCGCACCGTGGGTCGGGTCAACCACCCGGGCAACGAATGGATGTTCGACGACCAGTGGGGCGTCGACGTCTCCGTCTCCACACCGCGCCTCATGTCGGCGCTGGTGGGGGAAGCGGTCTCGACGGGCGACCTGGTCCGGCTCCTGACGTTCACGAAGTCGACGACACACCTATCGGAGATCCGCCTGCCCATCGGTTCCCGCTTCATCGGGCGACGCATCCGTGACATCGAGTTGCCCGGCGACGCCGTGCTCGTGGCCCTCATCCGCGACGGTGCCCCGCTGCCACCCGAGCGGGACCGTGCATTCGAGGCCAGCGACGAACTGCTCTTCCTCGTCACGCAGGACTCCGAGCCGGAGCTGGCCGAACTGTTCGACCCCGAAGGCGACGCCGTCGAGGACTGACTGGCAGGCCCCGGCTACGGGATGACTTCGAAGTCGGGGTTGAAGGCTCTTCGTACCTGAGCGTGGGGTCATAGTCGTAGACCGCCGCCGATGAGGAGCATTCTGAGGCGGTAGTT